>JAGRBM010000060.1 GCA_020434085.1 Chrysiogenia bacterium
CGGACAAGATGGACGGCCTGCTTGCGCGCGGCGATCACCGGGTGAAACTCTCCGACCTGATCGCGCTCGACCTGCTGCCTTCGAAGAACGGGATCTACGCGGTGACGCTGCAGCAGGACATGAAGCTCAGCGTCGAATTCGGCGACCATCGCGTGCTGGTGGGCTTCGGGCCCAAGCCGGCCGAAGCGCCGCTTCCTGCCAAGCCCGCACGCACGCCCCAGCTCAAGGCCAAGCCCAAGCTGGTGCTCAATCCAAACTTCCGTTTTGCCGAGATTCCCCATCTTGAGAACGAGCAGCCGCTCTTCTTCGGCGGTCTGCTGGGAATCGGCCTGATCTACGGCGCGATGCTCTACATGATGGTCTGGGCGATCAAGTTCGTGCCCGAGCGCGACATATTGGCTCCGCCGACCAGGCGGGAGATCACGATCGTGATGCCCAAGAAGGAAGAAGTACCACCGGTGGAAGAAGCGGTGGAAGAAGAGCTGCCCACCGAAGAAGAAGAGGCTCCTGAAGAGGACAAGCCCGAGGACAAGCCGCCGGCCGATACTCCCGACGATCAGGCGCGCGAGAAGGCCAAGGAACAGGTCCAGCAACTCGGTCTGATCCAGATGATGACTTCCGAAGGCGGTGCCGTTCAAAAGGACGTGGCCGCGGTGATGGATTCGCTCTCCAACGTGTTCGCCAATGCCGGGCCGCTCTCTTCGAATGCCAGTGAGGCGGACGCCACGCTGCAGAACCTGCAGACCTATGGCGATGGTTCGGGCGGTATCGACGGCGACATTGCCGGTCTGGCCCGTGTGGGCGGCGGCCGGAAGGCCAAGGCCTCGGCCGAGAAGGTCAGCAACCCGGTCGTTTCCGGCGAGGCTGCCCAGGACAAGCGCCGCAGCTTCGGTGCTATCAGCGCGACCATGCGGCGCTACTCATCGGGTTTCAAAGTGCTCTACAACCGCTTGCTGCGTAAGTATCCGGCGGCCCGCGGCAAGATCTCCATCAAGTTCACGATCAAGGCCAACGGCACGGTGGTCAATCCGAGCATCGTGACCTCGAACTTCAAGAAATACCCGGATTTCGAGAAGGACGTGCTCAGCCGCATCACCAAGATCAAGTTTGAGGCCATCCCCGAGAAGGCCGGCAGCGTGACGGTCGAGTTCCCGTTCGTCTTCAATCCCTGATCCGTGAAATTGTCGGCATTCTGACGGTTGGAGTGGCTACTTGCTCCACTGGCAATTTTTTGCACATTGCGTTGTCGTAACTACCTGAAATTACAGATGAAATTGCGTGCGCTCCGCTGATGGCGTCCAGGCTGTGATATTTTTCATTGCTAGCCCGGGGGGCAATTGTTAAATTAGGCGCCGTTAGAGGGGTCCGGTCTGAATTTCATAGTGAAATGAAGGCGGAACCCTTTGAAATGAGGGCAGAATTTCCGATTACGAGACCACGCTCGCTGACCCAGTTCAGCGATGTCGGAGCGCCGGCAAACCGGCGGAATATCCTACTCTCACAAAAGCAAAGGACCCGGTAGGGGCGCAGGCCCCCGGTCGCATTTGCAATGGCTAAGGTTAAGGAATTGCAGACGAAAACCACATCGAAGACCTCCGCCACCAAGAGCGTCAAATCCTCGGCGACCACGGGAACCAAGGCCAAGGCCGCCTCCAAAGTGGGCCGTAGCGCGGCCACGCGCCGCGTGGCCCGCACCGCCCAGCGAGCCAAGGAAAGCGCCGCGAAGGCCAAGGCCGCCGAGGCTGTGAGCTTCGAGGACCTTCAGAATGTCCCCGGCTCCGCCGCGGGCCAGTCCCCGGGCGAACTGAGCGCCAAGGACGTCAAGAAGAAGCTGGCGCGCGTGCGCGAAGCCGGCGAGAAGACCTCCCGCGACGACTACTACGAAGACGTCGATATCATGAAGACCTACCTCAAGGAGGTAGGCAACATTCAGCTCTTCACCCCCGGTGACGAGGTTTCGGCCGCCGAGAAGATCGAGCGCATCACCGAGCAGCTCTACGATCTCATCCTGGCCGTTCCCTTTGCCACCTGGTTCGTCATCCACAAGGCCGAACTCATCAAGGAAGGTGAGTACAAGGTCTGGGACATGATCAAGTACGACGAGCTCATCGACCGCGGCGCCGATGAGGACGCCGTGACGGCCAAGGCCCTCAAGACGGTGACGCGTCTGAAAACGCTCTTTACCCAGCGGGCCAAGCTTGAAGCCGAGCTCTCGGGCAAGCGCATCTCCAAGAAGCGCAAGGACGAGCTCGAAGTAAAGTATATCAAAAACATTCAGGACGTGGTGGCGCTGCACAAGGGCCTCAACCTGAACATCAACTTCGTCGAAGAGCTCTTCAAGCTGCTCAAGGACTACAGCGAGGGCCGTCGCCACGGGCCCGACGGCACGATCCTGACTCCCCCGGAGGAAGCCCCGGTCCCCATGCCGGTGGGCCTGACCCAGGATGAGCTCAAGGACCGCATCACCGACATGGAGCGCGTCCAGCGCGACATTCGCTACGCCAAGGAAGCCTTCGTCAACGCGAACCTTCGCCTGGTGATCTCGATCGCCAAGAAATACCGCAACGCGAAGGTCTCGCTCACCGATTTGGTGCAGGAAGGCAACATCGGCCTGATGCGCGCGGTCGACAAGTATGAATACAAGCGCGGGCTGAAGTTCTCGACCTACGCCACCTGGTGGATCAAGCAGGCGATTAACCGCGCCATCTTCGACCAGTCGCGTACCGTGCGCATTCCGGTCTACATGCGCGAGAACCTCAACAAGCTCAAGCAGGCGGTCAAGAAAATCTCCAATGCCACCGGCGAGACGCCGTCAATCCAGGACATCGCCAAAGAGCTCGACATGCCCGAGGATCGGGTGACCGAGCTCATGCAGATCGACCTTGAAACCGTCTCCCTGGAAATGAGCGTCGGCAAGGACGATGACAAGGTGCTCGCCGACCTGATCGAGGACGAGAAGGTCGCGCTCCCCGAGGAAGAGATCGTCAACATCTCGCTGGCCGAGGAGCTCGACAAGGCGCTCAAGACGCTCACCCCGCGCGAAGAGAAGATCCTGCGCATGCGTTTCGGCCTGGGCGGCACGCGCCGTCACACCCTGCTGGAAATCGGCAAGGACTTCGGTCTGACCCGCGAGCGCATCCGCCAGATCGAGAAAAAGGGCGTCGAGAAACTGCGCCTGCCGCTCAAGGACGTCGCTCTGGAAGACTTCCTGGACCATTCCTCCGACCACTGATCGAACGACAGAGATCACAAAAAAAGCCCCCGCGTCGCGGGGGCTTTTTGCTAATGGCGATTGTTTCAGCGGAACATCTTCAGGCACAGCTCCTTGACGGAGTTGACGATGTCTTCCTCGGAGACGTCCAGTCCGTCGGTTACCCAGCGGTAGATGATCATCTGGGCGCCGCCGATCAGAAAAGTCATGGCGATGCGGGCGTCATAGTCCCCTCCGATAATCCCCTGCTTGCGAAAGTGCTCGGTGTAGTGGACGCCGACATCGGTCACCCGGTCGTAGAACTGGTTGATCTTCTCGTCGAAGCCCAGGCCCGTGCCGACGGCCTCCCGCAGGAAGATCTTGCCAAGGTCGCGATTCTCCTGAAAGAAGGAGATCAGCGGGGTGCTGATACGATCCACACCGGCCTCGATGTCGGAGATGGATTTTACTTCCTTGATATCCTGGATGGTGATCAGCTTGAACAGGCGCTCGGTCAGCGAGTCGACGATCTCGGAAAAGATCGCCTTCTTGTCGTCGAAATACAGGTAGAAGGTGCCCTGGGCGATGCCCACTTCCTGGACGATGTCGGAGACACTGGTGTTGTGAAAGCCCTTGGCGGCGAAGATCTTCTTGGCCGCGTCGAGAATGGCCCGGCGCCGGGCTTCCTTGTCCTGTTCACGTTTCGACATGGTCTGCAGTCATTCCTGGTGAGCTGACGCGCTCGTCAATTGCGGGCTCATGCTACCGCGAGGGGGGGAAGGGGTCAAAGAAAAAGCGGCCCGAGGGGGCCGCTTTTCGCCTCAGAAGGCATTTTCCGTCTTTCAGGCTGCGGGCTGCAGGGGGCGCAGGATCTCCGCGGCGCGGTGCATGGCCGCCGGCGGGGTGGACGCCCCGGCCGTGATGCCGACCTTGTGATACTTGCGCATCTTCTCCAGATCGAGCTCGCCCTCGTTCTCAATCAGGTAAGTGTCCTTGCCCGCTTCTTCGGCAATCTGGGCCAGTCGGCAGGTATTGGCCGAGTGGCGCGCGCCGATGACGACAATGGCGTCACACTCGGCGATGAGTTTCTTGAGATCCGCCTGCCGCGAGGTGGTCGCCTCGCAGATGGTGTTGAAACCCTGAACCTGCGGGTAGCGTTCCTTGAGCTTGTTGACGATCGCCTCGTAGTTCTCAAATTCCTGGGTCGACTGGGAGACCACGCACAGCGGCTCGTCGGTGGGGAAGGCAACCTTGTCGCATTCGGCGGGCGATCCCACGGCAATTCCCTTCTCACCGGCGACGCCCAGGATGCCGTCTACCTCGGCGTGGCCGGCATCGCCCACCACGACCACGTTGGCCTTGCCGAGGATCATCTCGCGCCGCACGGTGGCGTGGATGTGTCCCACATCGGGGCAGGTGCCGTCATAGACACGCGCTCCCGATTCCTTGATTCGCTTCTTCACGTCCGGGGCGATCCCGTGGGCACGCAGCACGACGAAGTCGTCGGGGCCCATGGTATCGACATCCATGTCGGAGAACACGCCCTTGTGCTCAATGCCCTGGAGGGCCTCGTGGTTGTGCACCAGCGGCCCGAAGGTCCGCACCGTTCCCTTGGCCCGGTTGGCCGCGGTGTTGGCGACTTCATCGGCGATTTCGATGGCGCGCTCAACGCCCCAGCAGAAACCGCC
>JAGRBM010000061.1 GCA_020434085.1 Chrysiogenia bacterium
AACAACACCGGTCTCGAT
This sequence comes from Chrysiogenia bacterium, assembly GCA_020434085.1. Lineage (NCBI taxonomy): Bacteria > Pseudomonadati > Chrysiogenota > Chrysiogenia > Chrysiogenia bacterium. The sequence goes on from JAGRBM010000061.1 coordinate 19, forward strand.
GGCGCCACCAACGCGGCTGAGGACGATCTGACGGTTCTCGACTTCAGCGCCTGCACGGCGGGAACGCCGGGCAACTGCACGACCGCGAATTTCGTGACAACGACGCTTGCGATTCAGGACGGCGGCGCCGTGGCAGTCAACGGGATTGCGGGGCTCACCTTCCTGCCCGGCAGCGACACGGAAGCCCTCGCAGTCGAGCCGCTCAGCGGCGACGGAACCGGCGGACGCCTGCACCTGCTCACCATCGACTGGGCCACGCCGGCAGTCACGGTCGACGCCACGCTCAACCTGGGCGTCGCGCTAAAGGCCGCACTCGCCGTCACCGTCGATGGCAGTGAGGCCTTCGTCCTCTCCAACGGTAGTCAGGCGATCTTCCGCGTCGAGATCGACACCATGGCGCCCAGCCTGACCCCGGTGGCAGGTCCTGCCGGCACGCTCGCGCCCAATCCCGGCACCGCAAGCTTCAAAGCCTCTTTCGCGCCGCTGCCTTGAGCCGGCACCATCGCGCGGGCTAGCCTGAGCGCCATGCGCATCGGCATCAACGCACTCTATCTGCGTCCCGGCGAAGTGGGCGGCACTGAACGCTACCTGCGTGAGCTGCTGCCCGCCCTTGTCGCCGAGGAACCCGAGAACGAGTGGGTCCTCTATCTCTCGGGCAAGGCGAAGGGGAGCTTTCCCGATCGACCCGAGCAGGTGCGCGTTGTCTACACGCCTGCCTTTACCGCCGAGCGCTCGGTGCGCAGCACGACCGAACAGACCTGGCTTCCGCTGCGCCTTGAGCGCGACCGCGTGGACCTGGTGTGGCACCCGGGTGCGACCGTGTGCGTGCCCTCACTACTGCCGCAGGTCACGACCATTCACGACTGCCAGTCGAAGTATTTCCCGGAATATTTCGGGCGCGTCGAGCGCAAGGCCATCGAATTCTACGTGCGCGCCGCGGTGCGCATCTGCGCAAAACTGCTCGCGCCATCGAAGTCGGTGCGGCGCGACCTGGTTGAGCACTACGGCGCCCTCTCCACCCGCGTCGCGGTGACGCCCGAGGGGGTTTCCAAAGAGTTCCACCCGGGCGACCTCACCGAGGCCGAGCGCCGCAACTTCGGCGAGCTTCAGCCCGGCGAGTATCTGTTGTGCGTGGCGTCCAGCCTGCCCCACAAAAACCTGCCACTGCTCTTTCGCGCCTACGCCCAGGCGGCCGCGGTCCGCCCCGATCTGCCGGTGCTGGCATGGAGCGGTTCAGGGAGTACCAGGGCGGTTCGCAAGATCGCCAAAGAGGTGGGCATCGAAAGTCGTCTCAAGATACTCGGCTGGACCCCGCCGCAACTGGTCCCCGCCCTTTACCGGGGCGCCCGGGCCGTGGTGCTCACCAGCGCCTTTGAGGGCTTCGGGCTGGCGGCGCTGGAGGCGCTTGCCAGCGGGGCGGCCCTGCTGACCACCCCCACTGAACCGGTCGTGGAGGTCCTGGACGGGGCGGCCCTGGTGACCGGAGGCTTCCAGCAGGACGAGCTGAGCAATGCCATCGCCCGAATCGCCTTTGACCGGAATCTGCGCAAGGAGCTGCGCACGAAGGGGCCTGAGCGCGCGTCGCTCTATACCTGGGCCGAGTGCGCGCGCCTCACGCTTGCCGCCATGCGGCAGGCCGCCTAAGACTACTGCCGCCGGCCCTCCACCGGGGCCGTCACCAACGCGAAGGAGCGGCAACCATGAAGGTTTGCATCGATACGAGCGCCCTGGCGCTCTCCGGCGCCGGCGTGCGCCGCGTGCTGGCCGAGACGGCGCAGGCCATGAGCGCCGAAGCCACCGATGACGGGATCGACGTTTCCTTCTTCCCCTTCTCGCCGCGCAGCTATTCGGGCGGCGGCCACCGAAGCGGCATGGGCCCCGTGCGCGAGATCGTGCGGCCGGGGATCGAAAAGAGCCTGGATGCCTGGACGCGCCTTCGCTATCCGGGCGTCGACCGCTTGCTCGGCGGCGCCGACCTCTACCAGATTTCAGAGTTCCTGCCCTACCCGGTTCGTCACGTGCGCCAGATTGCCGTGGTGCATGACCTCGTTGCCGTGCGCCATCCCGAGTGGTGCGCGCCGAGCAGCATTTCCTGGCAGCGGCGACGCATCGAATACATTGCAGAGCACGCGCTCCATGTGATCTGCCCGTCGGAGCCGGTGAAGGAATCCTGGCTGGCCTTCTCGGGCTGGCGCGAGCAGCGCGCCACCGTTGTTCCCTGGGGCGTGGACGGATCGTTCCGCGAGCGCGGCGTCGGAGAGATCGAGCATGTGCGCGACCGCCTGCGCATCCGCAAGCCCTACGTGCTGCACGTGGGCACCATCGAGCCGCGCAAGAATCTGGCCTTCGTGCTTCACGCCTTCGAGCGCGCAACCAAGCACTTCTCGCGTGAAATGGACCTCGTATTTGCCGGCCCCAAGGGCTGGCGTACCGGGCAGCTCGAACAGGCTCTACAGTTCACGAACATCCGCGACCGCGTGCGCCTGCTGGGCGCCGTGGCGGAGGAATACCTCCCCGCGCTCATGTCGGGCGCTTCCTGCGTGGTGCTCGCCTCGCGTGAGGAAGGCTTCGGCCTGCCGGCACTCGAAGCGCTCGCCTGTGGCACGCCCGTGGTGACGACCCAGGCCATGGCGCTTCCCCAGGCGCTTCGCCCCTTCTGCGTGCGCATCGGCGGGGTCGATGAAGAAGAACTGGCCGACATCATGGTCGAGATCGTCGACGATGAAGACGCCGCGCAGCAGGCACGCACCGAGGCCGCGCCGCTGGCACGTGCGCGCACCTGGAGCCACGTGGCCGCCGACATGCGCAAGGTTTACCTGCAGTTCCGCTAGGGTTAAGGACGCACATCAATATGAAAGCACTTGTCACCGGCGCCAGCGGTTTCCTGGGATCGAACGTCGCCCGCGTCCTTCGCGCCAGCGGCCGCGAGGTGCGCGTGCTCATGCGTCCCACCGCCGACCGCCGCGCCATCGAGGACTGCGAGGTCGAGTTCGCCGAGGGCGACATCACCGACGCCGAGAGCTGCAACAGGGCCGCGCAGGACTGCGACGAGGTCTACCACGTCGCGGCGATGTACAAGCTCTTCACCCGCGACAAGAAATCCATGTACGCGGCCAACGTCGACGGCACGCGCAACGTGATCGAAGCCGCCGAGAAGGCCGGTGCCAAACGCATCGTCTACACTTCCACCGTGGGCGCTATCGGCAACATCGGCGACGGCACGTCCGGCGACGAGACCAGCCCCGTGGGCGAAGGCGACATGGTTGGGCCCTACAAGCACTCGAAGTTTCTGGGAGAGCGCGAGGCCGAGCGCCTGCAGAGAGAGCGCGACCTGCCGCTCGTCATCGTCAACCCCTCCACACCCATCGGCCCCTATGACGTCAAGCCCACGCCGACCGGCCGCATCGTGCTGGATTTCCTCAAGGGCGACATGCCCGCGTATCTCGACACCGGCCTCAACGTCATCGACGTCGAGGACTGCGCGCGCGGCCACCTGCTGGCCGCCGAGAAGGGCAAACCCGGTGAGAAATACATCCTGGGCGGGGAAAACCTGACCCTCGAAGAAATTCTGGGGCTGCTGGCCGACATCACCGGCAAGCCCGCGCCGAAGATCAAGCTGCCCTACTATCCCATTCTGGCCATGGCCTACATCGCCGAGGGTTTTGCCCGCCTGACCGGCTTTCCCGAAGAGCCGCGCCTCAACATCGCCGCCGTTAAGATGGCGAAGAAGAAAATGTACTTTTCATCCGACAAGGCCCGGCGCGAGCTCGGCCTGCAAACGCGGCCCGCGCGCGAGGCGCTCGAGCGTGCCGTGAACTGGTTTACCGAGCACCACTATGTTGATTGAAATCTTCAATGGCGTAATCAACCGCCCCTACGTCTTTATCTTCCTGGCGACCTTCGCGTTCATCGGGATCACGCATCTGGGGCTCTATCGCTGGCTGCTGTTTCTGGTGGTGGGCACGCTGGTCGCCTTCGTGTGCGAGGCCAGCTCCATCCGCAACGGTTTTCCCTTCGGGATCTACACCTATCACCCTGAATCTTTCGAGGGGGAGCTCTCCATCCTGGGCGTGCCCTATTGGGATTGCCTGAGCTTTTCTTTCCTGACGTATTTTTCCTACACCATTGCGCTTGTGCTCTATTCGCCGCTCTACAAGACCCGCGGTGACCTGCAGGTGCTCGATACCAAGGAAATCCGGCGCTCGCCGCGGGTGCTGATTACGGCGGCCCTGTTCATGATGATGATCGACACCGTCACCGACCCGGTTTCCCATCAGGGGAGCAAGTGGTTTCTTGGCGATCTCTACCACTACCCCAGCCCCGGCGCGCACTTCGACGTGCCCATGGCCAACTACCTGGGCTGGTATTTCGTGGGGATCACAACGCTTGTCATCTACACGACCCTGGAGCTGGTGTTTCTTGAATCGGCCGATGGCTCGGAAAAAGGCACGCGCTGGCTGCCCTTCCACGGAATTCTGGGGAGCCTCGTCTACCTGGGCGTCTACGGCTTCATGTTCGGCGTGAGCATCTACATCGAGGACTACCAGTTGGCCATCGCGAGCACCTTTATCTACGTGCTGCCCGTTGCCATGATGGTCGCGCTGCTGCTGCGCCCGGGCAGCCAGGCCACCCCGGCGGAGATCGCCGCCTATCTCGACGATTTCCCGAACTCCCCGGTGGCGCGCCGGTATTTCAGGGACGGCCCCTACAGCGGCCCCGCCGCGCCGCGCAAGACCGAAGTCAGCTAGCCTCACTCGCAGTGGCGGGAGAGTGGGCCTCCGGCTACACTTTCCCCCATGCACAATCTCCGCCCGGTCAACGCGCTTCGTGTTCTGCTGTGCCTTTGTCTGCTTGCCGCTTCCTGGGCGGTGAGTTCCTGCGACAACAAATCCCAGCCCGCGCCCGAAACGGCTGAAACGCCGCTGCCGCCCGAGCCGCCAACCTTTCTGACGCTGGTCTTCAGCGGCAACATCAAGGGAATCATCGACCCCTGCGGCTGCGTGAAGAAACAACTGGGCGGACTGGCCCGCCGGGCGAGCGTGATCGAAGGACTGCGCGAGAAATCCGACAACGTCGTCTACGTCGACTACGGCAACTGGCTCTTTCCCATGGGCCCCGTGCCGGAGGTCGAACGCGAGCAACGCATCGAAAAAGCGCGCCTGCAGATCGAGGCGGCCAACCAGATGAAACTGGCAGCCTTCACCCCCGGCCCCTCGGACTTTGCAGCAGGAACCGGGACACTCAAGGAGCTTCTCAAAAAAGCAGCCTTCCACGCGGTGAGCGCAAATTTGGTCGATCCCGCCTCACGCGAGCTGCTCTTTCCCGCCTACGCCATTGTTGAGGTCGGCGGCCTTCGCCTTGGTATCACGGGCGTGAGCGAACCGGTCTCGACCATTCCGCAGCTCGCAGGCGAGGCCGAAGCACTCCCTCCGGTGGAGGCGCTCCGCGGCGTCCTTGCGGAGCTGCGCCCCAGGGTCCACCGCATCCTGGTGCTCGCCCGCCCGGGCGGCGAGGCGCGCTTTGAAATCAGCGCGCTGGAGGGAGTCGACTTCGTGATTGGCGCGCCGGGCGACGTCCCAGTCGGCGAGGCGCAGGCGGCAAACCTCGCACTCGTGGCATCGGTCTCCGACCGCGGCCAGCGCGTGGGAAGCGTGAGCGTGCAGCTCCAGCCCGGGCGCAAGGGTTACTACCGCGGCGAGCGAATGCTGGCGCTCGAACAGGAGATCAAGGACGCGCAGGCACGTGCGGAAAAGGCCCGGGCAGCCGGCGATGAAGAGCTGGCTGCCGGAAACGAGAAGCTCATTGCCTTCCGCACTGAAGACCTCGCCAAGCTCAAGGACCGCATGGGATTCCTCGCGAGCTTCTTCGAGATCGACGAGAACGTGGAGCCCGACGAGCAGCAGTTCCTGCTGGTCGACAACTTCCGCCGCCAGCAGGAAGCGCGCGCCCGCGAGGTCTATGGGCGCGACTGGGAAAAATACCTCAAGGACCAGCACGATTTTGCCGGCGCGCAGGCCTGCATGGGCTGTCACCAGGGCCAGTATGAGCACTGGCTGGGCACGCGCCACGCAAGCGCCTTCGCCTCACTGGAGAAGACACACCAGGGCAGCGACCACGAGTGTCTCAAATGCCACACCACCGGCTATCAGAATGCCTTTATTGGAGACTACGCGCCCGAGCTCTTTCGCGGCGTGCAGTGCGAGTCCTGCCACGGCGAATCGGCCCCCCACAGCCGCGAACCCCAGCTAGTGAAGACGCCCTGGGTCATCGACTCGCTGACCTGCCGGCGCTGCCATGGCATCCAGCACGGCGAGAATTTCAACTTCGATGAAGCCCTGCCGAAGATCCTGCACCCCGGCCATGGCGAGCATTCGGTAGAAGCCCCGCATTTTGAAGGAAAGGTCGCGCCGCAGCCCGGCGACGCCGAGCGCGCGGGCGAGCACTGATCAGCGAAGCCATCCCGGCGGCGCGCCCGCGCGGCGTGCTTCTTCGCGAAGGCCGGCAATCTGTGCCTCGATTCCGGCGAGTTCCTTTTCGAGCCGCTCTTTTTTCTGACCGCGCTCGTAGAGCGCCTTGCGCGTGTAGAAGCCCTGCACGTTGATGGGAGCGGCATCGTCGAGCTTTGCCAGCTCCGCCTCGATGCGCCGCTTTTTCGCTTCCAATTTTTCCTTGCGACGCTGCCACCATTGTTCGTCGTGACCGTCGCGGTCGCGCCCGAGTGGCGCGGCGCGCGCTGCATCCCCGGCGGCGGGCCCGGAACTCTCGTCAGCGCCCGCTTCGGGCTCTGGCTCGGGAATATCGCCCGCTGGCGCGGCGCGCGCGGGTAGCTCAATTGTTTTCTTTTCGGTGCGGTATTCGGGCGGGATCTTCGCTTCGGAATCGACGAAGTGAAGATTGCCCTGGGCGTCGGTGTAGGAAAAAACTTCCGCGCGCGCCCCGGAGAGCGGCGCGGCAATCAGCGCGACAAGCAGAACGCTCAGAAGTTGCCGCCGCACCTGATCGCCCTGGTTGCGGAAGGGACAAGTCCCTATTCCACCCAGCTCCCCGGCACGCCGGCGGCTTCGGCCTTCCTGGGCAGGTCCGCCAGCTCGCGCTCGACCTGCGAGAGCTCGGCGCGCAGCTTGTCGAGGTCCTCGCGAAGCATGTTGTTGTGCTCGGCCACGACCGGGTCGAATTCGCCGCCGGTATTGGGGCTGATCTCGCCCTCGGCGCGCTCGATGCTCTGTTCGAGCTTCGCGCGGCGCTCTTCGAGCTGTTTCTTGAGGCCTTCCCAGTATTCGCGCGTCTTGAGCTGCTCATCGGTCGGGCCGGTGCCCGCCTCGCCGATGGTCTTGGGCCCGTCGGTCGGGCAACGAACGCCCTTGACCCAGCCGGGGTTGCCGCCCGCCTTGCGCACGGTGTTGGGAAGTTCATCGATCTCTGCCTGCAGTTCGATCTGCCGCTCGGTCAGCCGCTTGATCTCGGCCTGGATTTCGTAGAGCGCCTTGAGCCCGGCGGCCTGATCGGTGTTCACCGCGCCACGTGCGTTGAGCGTATCGAGTCGCTTGGTGACTTCCGCCAGTTCGTTTCGGATGCGCTCAAGCTCGGTGCACCAGTAGGCCTGCGTGCGCCCCTCGTTGTCGCCCAGGGCGCTGCGCGTGGACTGGCCCGAGGGGACCGGCGAGGGCCCGTTGCGCCCGCGCGTGGGCGTGCGCCCCTGGTAAGTCTGCACCTTCTCGCCGCTGATCGACTTGATCTGCTCGCGATACTGTTCGGGCACCTTGTTGATGCTCTCGACGTAGTGAACATTGCCGGCCTCATCGACGTAGCGATAGAGCTCGGCATGAGCCGGCGCGGCCCAGACGAGCACGGCCAGCAGCAGGCCCCAGAACAACCCCGTGACCCCGGGGCGGCGAGAGTCTTTTGCGCGAATCTGCATGGGGGCAAGTATATGCGTTTTCGAGTCCCCTCGCCTAGCGACCGACAGTGGCCTGCCTCTGATAGTAGAGGGGATGGCGCTCGGGCCAGGTCGGAGGAATCGGACTCGCTTGCCCATCGCAATTTCCGTCGAGAACCCACTCAGGCGCATCTCCAGCAGCCAGCGCGTCCTTGCGCAAATGCGCAGCCTCCATGATGGCGTCGTCTGCGGCCTTGCCGGCGTTGTAGACCTCGAGGGTTTCGCCGTTCGCCTTGTACTTCGACCCGTAGCGCTTCATTTTGGTTGTATATCGCCCGTCTGCCGCATTGTATCCGGTGACCCGGCGGGACGAGGTCGAACCGCTGTAGGTCCGCTTCCCGATCACCCTGCGCTCAGCCGCCTGCGCACTGGTCTGTTCTTCCAGAGCAGCGGAGATTTCTTCGCACCAGGCAAACCAGGCTTTCCCCGACAGGTCATAAATCGCCAGATTTGGAGGCCCCTCATACTTGGGGCCAGCCGGTGGCTCCGGCGGGGGCGGCGAGAACCAGTTGCGAATTCTCATCCAGAGCGCCGACGCTCCCGATCCAATTCGTGCGAGCAGGCCTTCCGGTTCAGCCGCCAATTCTGCAGGCTCTTCTTTTGCGGGTTCCGCCTCGGTTGCGGGCATTGGTGCCGCCGGAGCATCGTCGTAGGTTTCGAGCTTGCTGCCGTCGATTGTTCTGGCCTGCGCCAGATACTGTGGGGGGATGTTGTGCCGGCCGGTGACGAAATGAAGGTTCCCGTTGGAATCCTCGTACCGGAACACTTTACTCGACTCGTTCTTCGGAGCTGGTGGCGGCTTCGCCACCGATTCATTCTTCGGCGCAGTTTCCGACTGATCCATTGCGTTGCTCTCACAACCCGTTGTCACCGCGCACAGCGCAATCAACGCGAGAGAGCGCGCGATGAACGCATGGCGATTCCCCAAGAGGCTCATGGCTTCCCCTTCCCGATCCGCGCCTTGCTTTGATGCCTCCATCATAGCGGAAAGCGCTGTAGAGACGAAAAAACGCGGCGCTGGACACATTATTCAATTTCGGGGCCGGAGAGGGAGCGGGCCCCGGTTTACAATGGCGAGCCGTGGGCTATCCTTCCTGCCCACGGGCACGCACGCAGGACTTCTGGGACTCGCCGAAAATGGGGTGAGAGGCTCCTGCCTGCGGAAACCGCGCCCAGGAAAGATCCGGGATGAAGAGAATCCTGCTCATTGACGACGATGACAACATTCGGAAGCTGGTGCGCTTCTCGCTCAAATCACTGGGCGTGGAGTGCATCGAGGCCACCGACGGCCAGGAAGGCTTCCGCACCGCGCTCAAGGAACTGCCCGATCTCATCCTGCTCGACCTGTCCATGCCCAACATGAACGGCTTCGAGGCCTGCGAGAAGATCAAGGGCAATGACAAGACTGCCCACATCCCCATCGTCGTGGTCTCGGCCGAGGCCACCGACCTCAACAAGCAGATCGTGACCGGCGCGCTCAAGGCCGATCGTTTCCTGCCCAAGCCCTTTGAGCGCGCGAACCTGGTTGAGATCGTCCAGGACATCCTCGGACTCGACAAGTAATCCCGACTTCCCGGAGGCTCTTCATGCGCCGATACGCGTTTTCGCTCCTGTTTGTTCTCGCCACGTTTCTCGCACCGCATGCGGCACTGGCCGATACAAACTTCGCCTCGCTGGAAGGCTTCCTCGGTGGCACAAGCATTGACGACGCCAAGAACATCGTCGGCGGGCGTGACAGTGCGTTTTCCTACGGCGGCGCGCTCACGATTTACGGCGGCGATTCCGATGCGACTTTTCACTGGGGCTTTCGCGTCGATGGAACTTTCCAGAAGCACTCGGAACAGAAGGATCTCTTTCTGGTTGCCGGCCCGCAGGTCGATCTGGAGATCCCCATCGCCAATTTTCTGCTGATCCCCTACGGGTTTGTGGGCGGCGGGTACCAGTTTAAAAAGACGCCGGGCACGCTCACGATCACCACGCTCAACGAAACCAACCACACGGGCACCGTGGCATTTGGCGGCGGCGCCAAAGTGCCGCTGCTTGCGGACTTCGCCTACCTTCATGCGTCGGTTTTTTATTATCGCGGTTTCGGCGACAGCAAGGGCAATAACGTCCGCTACGTCGGCGGCGCGGGCGTGAGTTTCTAGTCGAGCGCTTCCAGCAGTTTCTCGTGAATCCCGCCGAAACCGCCGTTCGAGAGCACGGCAACGGTATCGCCGGGGGCGGCGTGTTCCTTCAGATATTCCACAATCTGCCCGACGTCCGGGATGCAGCGAGCCGGAATTCCGCGCTCGGCCAGATCGGCAGCCAGTTTTCCGGGATCGAAGCGATCTCCTTCGGGGGCCTTCTCGGGACGCTCGACGCCCGCGATGATCACCTCATCGGCGCCGCCGAAGCTCCCGGCATAGTCCTTCTGAAAAACCGCACGCCGCGTGGTGTTGGTACGCGGTTCGAACACTGCCCACAGCGTGCCCTTCGGGTGGCGGGTGCGAAGCGCCTCCAGCGTGAGTCGCACCGCTGTCGGGTGGTGCGCAAAGTCGTCGACGATGGTCACGCCGCGCACCGAGACCCCGCGAATCTCCTGCCGACGCTTGACGCCCTCGAAGCTCTCGATGCCCGTGCGCCACTCTTCGGCCGTAATGCCCAGCCGTTCGCATGCGGCGGCGGTGGCAATCTGGTTGGAGAGGTTGTGCTCACCATAGAGCGGGCTCACCGCCCGGCCCCAGAGGTTGCCGTCGCGGAGGATTTCGAGGTGCGCGCCCCGCTCGTCGGCCTTCGTGATCTTGCCGGTCCACCCGGCCTCGCAGGAGAGCCCGTAGGGGGTCACCTGCCCGCCGCACTGCTTTGAAACCTCGCGCACGAGTGCGTAGTCCTGGCAGGCGATGAGCGCGCCGCCCGCGGGAATGATCGCCATGAGTTTTTCGAACTCGCGCCGGACCGCGCCGATATCGGCGAAGATGTCTGCGTGGTCGAACTCGATGCTGGTCAGAATGGTCGTGCGCGGCTCGTAGTGGAGGAACTTGGCTTCCTTGTCGAAATACGCGGTGTCGTATTCATCGCCCTCGACAACAAAGTGATCCCCGCTGCCGTGTTTGAAGCTCGTCCCGAAGTTGCGCAGCACCGCGCCCACCAGGAACCCCGGATCGCGGCCGGCCGATTCCAGAAGCCAGGCCATGAGCGCGCTGGTTGTGCTCTTGCCGTGGGTGCCGGCGACAACGACCGAGTGTTTTCCATGGATGAAGAAACGGCGGATCGCCTCGGCGCCGCTCGTGTAGTCGAGGCCGCGCTCCCGCACAGCGACCGACTCGGGATTGTCCTTCGTAACGGCATTGCCGATGACGACGAGTTCGGGGCCCCAGTCCAGGTTCTCCGCGCGGTAGCCGTCGAAGATCTCTATGCCCTGCGCGGCGAGCTGGTCGCTCATGGGCGGATAGACGCCCGCGTCGGAGCCGCGCACCTCGTGGCCGGCCTGCTTGAGGAGCCCGGCCAGCGAACCCATCGCCGTGCCGCAGATGGCTGTGATGTGAATCTTCATTGGGGGAGTGCCTTAGCAGAGCGCCGCGCGTGAATGAAGGCCCTCAGGCCACATCCGTGCCGGCACAGGCGGCGTCATGCAACGCGCGGCGGAAGTGCGAGATATCGCTGGCCTGCCGCGAGGGATGCACGCGGTTGGTGAGTGATATGACAATCAGGTCCCTCTCGAGATCGAACCAGAGCCCGGTGCCCGTGAAGCCCCACATCCCGACGGCATTGCGGGAGAATTTCTCCCCCACGAGCGAGCCCTTTCCCGGCGGCGCGGGCGTATCCCACCCCAGCGCCCAGGTCGTGTCCTCTGGGCTTGTCTGCCTTTCCCAGAGCTTTGCCAGCGTCGCGCTCGTAACGATGCCGTCCTCGCCGCGGTGAATTTCCCGTAGATGATCGGCGAGGATTTCGAGATCTTCGAGACACGAGAACACCCCGGCCTGTCCCGACACACCGCCCAGTGCCCAGGTGTTGTCGTCCTCCACCTCGCCATGGAGCAGCTTGCCGCGCCAGGGGCACTCCGAAGTCGGGGCGATGCGTTCGCGTGCGATGGTGGGCTCGCTGCCAATGGGAAGAAAGAGCGTCGCACGCAGGGCCAGCGGTTCTGCCACGTACTCGGCAAAAAGCACGTCGAACCGCGCGCCCCCCAGCGCCTCGAGAATCAGGGTCAGGGTCATGTAACCCACGTCGGAGTACTCGGCGTGCGTGCCCGGCGTGTGGGCGAGCGCCTCGCGCCCGGCCTCGCAGAGCAGGTGTTCGCGATCGACCTTTGCGCGGTCTTCGTAATAGGGCCGCCATCCGGGATAGCCTGAACTGTGCGATAGAAGCTGGCGGCAGGTGATCTCGCCCTGGTCGTAACCGGAGAGTCCGGCGAGGTAGCGCTCGATCGGCGCATCGATATCAAGCTTGCCCAGCTCGACGAGCTTTCCGGCGACGATTGAAGTGGCCAGCGGCTTCGTCAGCGAGGCCAGATCGTAGAGCGTCGCGGGCGTGACTTCCTCCCAGGGGCCGTCGATGTTTTCGTAGCCCGTGCGCCCGGCGCACCACTGCTGCCAGGGCGCATCGCCGTGCCGCACGGAGACTGCAGCACCGG
>JAGRBM010000062.1 GCA_020434085.1 Chrysiogenia bacterium
CAGCCGCGGGCTTGCCATGCTCAAGGCCATGACCGATGAGCTCAACGATCCCAACTCCAGCATGGAGATTACCCTGCTGGTGCTCCGCTTTGCGGCCGAGCTGATGAGCCGTTCGGTGATCTTCGTTGTAACGCCCAAGGAAATTTGCGGTCTTGGCGAATTCGGTGTCGAGATTGCGGACGAGAATGCCACCGTGCGCGTGCGCAAGATGCGCATCCCCAAGAGCGAGGATTCCATCCTCCGCGACGTGATCGAGCGCCAGGGGCCGGTGAAGGGTCCGCTGCGTGAGAATCAGTGGAACCAGTACATCGTGGAGAAACTCGGCGGTGCCTGGCCCTCGCAGGCCTTTGCCGCGCCCATCAGCTCTTCGGGCCGCGTGGTGGCGCTTCTCTACGGTGACAACGCTCCGAGCGACGAGGAAATCGGCGATACCGAGAGCCTCGAGATTTTCCTGATGCAGGCAGGCATGGCCATGGACCGCGCGCTGCTGGCAAGGCAGTTGCGAGACAGTTCGGAAAAGGCGGGCTGAGCGGTGAAGACGATTCTGCTGGCAGAAGACTCCCCTACGACACGTTCGCTTGTGGTTTCCACGCTCGAACAGCTCGGCGATCTCGAAGTGGTCGAGGCCTCCAGCGGTTTCGAAGCCCTCAAGACGCTGCCGCGCCACAAATTCGATATCATCATCACCGACATCAACATGCCCGACATCAACGGGTTCGAGCTGCTCAACTTCGTCAAACACAACCAGGTCTACCAGCACATCCCGCTGATTATCATCACATCCGAAGTCAGTGAACGCGACCGTGAAAAGGGCAAGTCTCTGGGCGCGGATGCTTATCTTGCGAAACCGGTTGATCCCGAAGAATTGCAGAGCGTGGTGCGCCAGTATCTGGGGCGCCACTGAGCCATTGAGCGGAGCAGGAGGGGAAGCACTTGGCTTCCGAGGATAACAAGCAATCGGCCGAGTTCATTTCCGAAGCCGAAGAGATCGTGGAGGAACTCCACAAGGATCTCTTTTCGCTCGAAGAGATGGTGGCCGCCGGTCGCTACAATCCCGACCTGATCAACGCGATCTTCCGCGGCTCCCACTCGCTCAAGGGACTGGCCGGGATGTTTGGTTTTACCGAACTCCAGAGTCTGGCCCACGACATCGAGCACCTTCTCGATGCCATCCGCCTGGGCAAGGTGGAGCTGGCCGATCCGGTCATCGACGTACTCATGCGCGGCGTGGAGGCCCTGGGCGCCCTGATCGCGGCGCAGAGCAAAGGCGAGCCGCTTCCGAGCATGGAAGCGCTTCGCGCCGAAACCCTCCAGATTGCCGAGGGCGGGGGTGCGCAGGAAAGCGAAAGCCCGGCCAGGGCCGCGGGCGTCGACGCCGCCATTGTCGACGTGCTCACCGAATACGAAGAACACCGCCTCAACGACAACATCAAGCGCGGAATGTTCCTGCACAAGGTGACCTGCGCCTTCGCCCTGGAGACTTTCGATACCGGGCTTGCCGAGGTTACCGAGAAGCTCAAGGAAAACGGCGAGATTATCACGACGCTTCCCTCGGGCGAGGCCAGCGGCGACATGGAAATTGTCTTCGACCTGATCGTCGGGACTCCCATCAGCGCCGATGAAGTGCGCGCCGCACTGGCCAACGACGCCTACAAGGTCGTGACCATTGTCGAGGCCGGCGCCCTCGAGAAGAAGCCCGAGACCCCGGCGCCTGCGCCGGCTGCGACAGAAACCGCTGAAGAGGGCGCGGCGCCTGCTGCCGACGATGCGACAACCAGCATGCGCAGCGTCTCCCAGACGGTGCGCGTCGACATCTCGCGGCTGGACTACCTGATGAACATCGTCGGCGAGCTCGTCGTGCAGCGCAATACCTTCTCGCGGCTGGCCGACCAACTCCGCGACATGGGCATGGTCAAGCTCGCCCAGCAGCTTGGCCGCGAGGTGCGCCTGTTCGAACGCAAGATTGCCGACCTGCAGGCCGGCGTGATGGAAGTGCGCATGGTGCCCGTCAGCCAGGTGTTCGAACGCCTGGCGCGCGTGGTGCGAAAGACCGCGCGCCAGGTGGGTAAGAAGATCGAGCTGCAGACCCAGGGCGGTGAGACCGAGCTCGACAAGTTGCTGACTGAGGATCTGGCCGATCCGCTCATGCACTTGACGCGAAACTCCATCGATCACGGCATCGAGACCCCCGAAGCGCGCGTGGCCGCCGGCAAACCCGAAGAGGGAACGCTGGTGCTTCGCGCCTATCCCGAGGGTAACCACGTCGTGATCGAAGTGGCCGACGATGGCGCCGGCATCGATCCAGAGAAAGTGCGGGCCAAGGCCATCGAGCGCGGTGTGATCTCGCCCGATGCGGAGATGAGCAAGGAAGAACTCGTCGACCTGATCTACTCGGCCGGATTCTCCACGAAGGACGAAGCCAGCGAGCTTTCGGGTCGTGGTGTCGGCATGGACGTTGTGAAGAACAACATCGCCGACATGTCGGGCGTAATCGAAACGATCACCGGCGTGGGCGAGGGAACCACCATTCGCATCACGCTGCCGATTACCCTGGCGATCATCGGCGCGCTGGTGATCGAGGTTCGCTCGCAGACCTATGTTGTGCCGGTCAACTCGGTCCAGCAGTGCATGCGCGTGACCGAGGAGGAGCTTCTTACCATTGAGAATCGCAAGACCGTGCAGGTCGAGGGGCGCACCGTTCCCATCGTTGACCTGGCAGGGTTCTTCCATCTCGACGAAGAGCGCGACCACGGACAGGCCTACTACTACGTCATCATCGTGGGACTGGCGGAAAAACGACTGGGCCTGCTGGTCGACCGGCTCGTGGGACAGCAGGACATCGTCATCAAGCCCGTGGGCGATCTTCTCGAAGATACGCCGGGCATTGCAGGCGCAACGGAACTGGGCGGCCAGCAGACGGTGCTGGTGCTCGATGTAGGCGAAATCATCCGTGGCTCGACCGGTACGGCGAGCGTGGTGAAGGCCGGAACGGCCTAGGGGAAGCAGAGCAGTGTACGAGGAATTTTACGGATTCAGCGCGCGGCCCTTCGGCAAGACGCCCGATCCCTCGTTCCTGTACGAGAGCCGCCAGCATGCAGAGGCCATAGCGCGCCTGGAGCTTGCCGTGGAAGAGCGCGAACTCGCCCTGCTCACCGGGGAAATCGGTGCGGGCAAGACCATGCTCTCGCGCGCACTCATCGACCGCCTGGGCGAAGACTACCTGCCCATTCTGCTGGTCAATCCCCGGCTCACACCCGGGCAGCTTCTCAAGGCCGTTGCCCAACGTCTGGGGATCGAGAAAATTCCACGAGCGCGCAGCGAGCTCTACGAAATGATCTCCGACAAACTTTTCGAACTCTATGAGCAGGACACGGGCGTCGTGCTGCTCATAGACGAA
>JAGRBM010000063.1 GCA_020434085.1 Chrysiogenia bacterium
ACGGCTGGCGCGGCGCGGACCTGGGCGCCTACGCGCGCTTTATCGCCCGGGTGAAGGATGAAGGGGGTGAGATTCATTCGCTGCAGGTGAACTTCCGCTCCGTTCCCGCGATTCTCTCCGAGGTCGACCGTGCCATCGGGCCGGTGATGGTGGCCGAAGAGGGGCTGCAGCCGGCATTCGAGGGTCTGCTTCCGGCCCAGGGGGTTGCCGACGAGGACCTGCCGGGCGGCCGGCGCCCCGTCGAATACTGGGTTTCGTGGGCGCAGGTCGATGAAGCGCTCGGCACCGAGGGCGGGGCAAAGACCCGCGCCGATGAGGCACGCGAGATCGAGGCGCAGATGCTGGTGCGCGACCTGCTCGATCTTCGCGAGAGCAGCGACCTGCAGTGGTGCGACGTCGCGATCCTCCAGCGTACCGGCACTCAGCACGAACCCTACCTCGATGCGTTGCGCGCGGCGGGAATCCCGTTCCTCATCGAAGGCGATCGCAACTACTACGCCCGCCGCGAGATCATCGATGCAACGGCGCTCATCAGCGTGGTGATGGATCCCACCGATCACGTCTCGCTGCTTGCGTGGCTGCGCTCCTCCATCGTCGGGCTTCCCGACGCCGCGCTGCTGCCGCTCTGGAAGCACCAGTTCCCAAAGCTCGTGACGGCGCTCACTGAAGCCGCAGATGAAGAATTGGATGCATGCATCAGTGCGGCGAAGGCGGCGCTTGATGCCGATGTGCCGGGGCTTGCCGCGCTGCCGGACTGGGACGTAGCGCTCAGGGATGCAGTGCGCGTGCTGCGTGTGCTTCGAAACTCATGGAAAAGCGATGAAGCCGACCGTTTCGTCGACAAGCTGCGCGCGCTGACCTTGTTGGAAGAAACCGAGGCCGCGCGCTTTCAGGGGGCCCATCGCCTGGCCAACCTCGAACGCTTCTTCTCGCGTCTTCGCAGCAACCTGAGCGATCCCGCGCTGGATCCGGTGATCGCCGTGCGCGCGCTGCGGCGGGCCATTGAGGAGCGACCCAAAGAGGAAGAAGCCCAGCCCGGTGATGAGACGCTCGATGCCATCCGCATCCTCACCGTGCACAAGGCCAAGGGGCTGACCTTCGATCATGTCTACGTGATGGGCCTGCACGGCGCGTTTGGCGGGCGCGGCGCCGATGAAGGGCCTGCGTGCGACGCCGGGAAAGTGGACGGGCGGTGGGAGCTGCGACTGCTTGGCGTGCCCAGCCTGGGTTACGACGCCCTGCAGGGACGTCGCGCCGAGGTCTCGCGCGCCGAGGAAGTGCGCAATCTCTACGTTGCGATGACGCGGCCGCGGGTGCGGCTGGTGATGGCCGGGCGCTGGCCCGAAGCGGTGGAGGAAGTCCCCGCCGCAAAAGCAAAGTCGCGAATGGACCTGCTTGCCGCGCGCCAGGTTGCGCTTCCGGATCTGGCGGGGCTTTTTGCCGCGGCGGCGAAGGAGGACGCCGAGGCGTTCGACGAAGCCGGCGCCCGCTGGGTGATGCCTGCGCCGCGCGAGGAAACGCGGCGACTCAAGGAAAGCGCCGGCACTGTCGCCGGCGAGGCCGTCGCACGTGAAGAGCAGGCACTCATCGAGAAGGCGCGCGCCGAGGCGCGCGAAGAAATGGCGCGGCCGTTTACGGGCACAGCCTCGGGCCGGGCCAAAACTGAAAAACCCAGCGAAGAGCGAGCCGCTCAGGAAGACGAAGGGGAGGCCGCGCAGGCCCCGCTTGCGCCCGCCCTGCCGAGCATCATTGGCAAGGCCGTCCACCAGGCGATGGAGTGTTTCGATATCAGCGCGGATCCGGATACCGAGCATGCACGTCAGCGCGACCTGCTCGAAGACTATGTCGCCGATGCCGGGAGCGAGTCGCTCCGCGCGCCGGCCCTCAACGAAGCGCAGAAGATCTGGGACGGGCTCAAGGGCGCGGCGCTGCTGGAGAAACTTCGCGAGGTCGAAATCATCGGACGCGAGCTCCCGCTGCTGCTGGCGCCGCGAGAGGGCGTGGCGGGAGAACCCGTCGGTGCCTGCATCGGCACGATCGATCTGCTCTATCGCGATCCGGCCGATGGCGCCTATGTCATCGCCGATCACAAGAGCGACAACCTTACAGACGATGCAGGGATGGAAGAGCGTGCGATCAAATACCGCGCGCAGGGTGAGGTCTACGTGGAGGCCATTGCAAAGGGGCTCTGCCGCCAGGGCGATCCGCCGCCGCGCTTTGAGCTGTGGTTTCTGCGCGCCGGGAAAATCGTGCAGGTGCCAATGAACGGGGACACAACGCCGCCCCCTGCGCCCATGGCGCCGAAGAAGAAGAGCAGCGAGCAGGGAAGCCTATTCTGAGGCGGCTTCGCCGCGCTGGTTGCCCATGGTGCCGCTGACCACCGGACTGTCTTCAACTCTTCCAAACTCGGGATGCTGCTTCAGGATTTCGGTGAAGATCGGCATCATGATGGGCGTGGCCATCTGGCTGACCGGCTTCTCGGGCACCACTTCGCGGCAGACGTCCGTCACAATGCCGATGGCACGGGCAACCATGAGGTTGTCCTGGGGAGTCTCGAAGGTGGAGAGCTCGTCGATCATCTCCGTCATGTTGCCGAAGATATCGGCCATCTTCTTGCGGTCCTCGATCTCGTGATCGAATAGCGCGGCGCGGACCTTCGGATCCGAGAGATACTTCTTGCCCCATTTTTCCAGGATCGGCCGGTCCTCTTCCTTGCACGCACCCTTTTGAATGAGCCCGCTGGCCCACAGCGGGATATTGAAGAAGAACCCGCCGAAGATCTCCTTGAGCAGCCCCTCGCGCACGTGGTCGGGCAAGCGTTTGACCATGCCGAAGTCCAGCAGGGCGAGCTTGCCCTCTGGCGTGCAGAAGGCATTGGCCGGATGCGGGTCGGCGTGGAAAAACCCGCCAAGAAATACCTGCTGGAAGAAGGCGCGCAGGTAGGTTTGCATGAGCTTCACGCGGTCGACTTCCCACGCCTTGATCTGTTCCAGGTTGTCGAGATTGACGCCGTCGATAAATTCAAGCGTCAGCACCCGGCGCGTGGAGTAGCGCCAGTAGACCTTCGGCACGGTGACATCGAATTTTGCAAGTTCCTTGGACATGAGCTCGGTGGACTGGGCCTCAGAGAGCAGGTCCA
>JAGRBM010000064.1 GCA_020434085.1 Chrysiogenia bacterium
CGAGCACTTCCTTGCAGTCGGCAAACTGCGGCAGGTATTTGGGATGGGCAAAGCTCGTCACCTCGATGAGCGGCACGCCGATCTCGCTGCAGCGATCGATCATCGCAATCTTCTTCTCGGTCGGCACAAACTCCGGCCGGTTCTGCAGTCCGTCGCGGCAGAAGCACTCACAGATGCGGGCGGTTTTGGGGAAGTTATTCATGCTGTGTGTCCTTCCATCACCTCAAAATCCCGGATCCGGTCGAGGCGGACCCTTGTCTCCAGGCCCGAGGCCCGGATGCGGTAGCGCAGGAACTCGGCGCCGCTCTCCACCTCGATGTCGAGGGGGTCGACATCCAGGGTGCGGCTGGGCTCGGCGACGGTCTCTTTGAGGCGCAGCCGCAGCGCCTTGCCGGTCACGATGGCGGCTTCGAGCTGGTCACTGGCCGCGCAGGAGATGGGTTTGTAGTCGCTCATGGCTCAATTCGGGGCTGTTTTGCCCCGCTGGGGCCCTCAGGGGGCTCCATTTCGTATTTTCCGCACCCTAGTCTATATACTTCGCGCAAACGAGGCACCCCCTTGAGCAAGCAGCTATCCATCGTCATCCCCCTCTACAACGAAGAGGAGAACATCCCGGCCCTCCTGGAGGGTCTGGGACGGATTTCGGCTGCGCTCGATGCCCCGCACGAGTGGGTGCTGGTCGACAATGGCTCACGCGATGCCACGGCGCGCCTGCTGGACGAGGCCGCCGCCGGGAGCGACCGGCTGCGGATCGTGAAGGTCGAGGAAAATCAGGGCTACGGCTGGGGCATCATCTCCGGCCTGAGGCAGGCCACCGGCGGGGTGGTCGGCTACCTCGACGGCGACCTGCAGGTCCCGCCCGAGGACGTGCCCGGCATGCTGGGCAAGGTGCTGGAGACGGGCGCGCCGCTGGTTGTCGCGCGGCGCATGAACCGCGGCGACGGGGTGCTGCGCAAGATCCAGAGCATCGTCTTCAACCTGCTCTTCCGCCTGCTCTTCGGGGTCCGGGTCTCCGACGTCAACGGCAAGCCCAAGTTCATGAGCCGCGAGCTCTACGAGCAAATGGGGCTGGAGTCCCGGGACTGGTTCATCGACGCCGAGATCCTGATCAAGGCCGCCCGGCTGGGCGTCCAGGCCAGCGAATACGACGTTCACTTCCTCAAGCGCGAGCACGGGGCCAGCCACGTCAATGCCGGGACCGTGTTTGAATTTCTGGGCAACATGCTCAACTATCGGCTGGGCCGGGCCGGCCAGTTGCCGGCCGCGCAGACCAAGCAAAGAGCAGAACAGTCGTGAGTGACAAAGTACAAGTAGCCATCCTGGCCGGCGGGCTGGGAATGCGCCTTCGCGAGCAGACGGAGTTCCGTCCCAAGCCCATGGTCGAGGTGGCGGGAAAGCCCATCCTCTGGCACATCATGAAGAGCTACAGCCACTACGGCTTCAACGACTTCACCGTGTGCCTGGGTTACATGGGCGAGGTTATCAAGGACTATTTCTATCACTACGCCATCCGTAGCGCCGACATCCGCGTCCACCTGGGCCAGGAAGACCACCGGGTAGAGATGCTGCGCAAGGCCGATGCCGAGCCCTGGACCGTCTCGCTTGTCGATACCGGCATGCGCACCATGACGGGCGGGCGCCTCAAGCGCATCGAGCCCTACATCGATGCCGACTATCTGATGGTCACCTACGGCGACGGCGTGGCGAACGTGAACCTCCAGAAGCTCCTGGAGTTCCACAAGTCCCACGGCAAGGTGGCCACCGTCACGGGCGTGAGCCCCCCGAGCCGCTTCGGCCAGCTCACCACGGACGAAAACCACATCGTCACCGATTTCAGCGAAAAGCCCGTCATGGGCGACTCGCTCATCAACGGCGGGTTCTTCTGTTTTTCCCTGCCGAAGTTCTTCGACTACGTGAGCGCCGACGAGGGCTGCGTCTTCGAGCGCGAGCCGCTCGAGAATCTGGCGCGCGACCGCGAGCTGGCGGTCTATGAACACCGCGACTTCTGGCAGTGCATGGACACCCTGCGGGACGTGCAACTGCTCAACGAGATCTGGAACTCAGGCAACCCGCCCTGGAAGGTTTGGGATTGAGCGCACCGAAGAAAGAATTCTGGGCCGGCCGCCGCGTGTTCATCACCGGCGCGACGGGACTGTTGGGATCGTGGATGACCGAGCGCCTGGTGGAGCTGGGCGCGGACGTGGTTGCGCTGGTGCGCGATCAGGTCGGGCGCTCACACCTGCTCAGTAGCCCCACGGCCAAAGAGATCACCATCGTCAGCGGCGCGCTGGAGGACTACTTCACCATCGAGCGCGCCCTCAATGAGTATGAGATCGAGACCGTGCTGCATCTTGGCGCCCAGACCATCGTGGGCACCGCCAACCGCAGCCCGCTGGGAACCTTCACGAGCAATATCGAGGGAACCTGGAACGTGCTCGAAGCGGCGCGCCGCTCCCCGCTGGTAAAGCGCATCGTCGTCGCTTCTTCGGACAAGGCCTACGGCGACCAGCCCGAGCTGCCCTACCTCGAAAACGCGCGCCTGGAAGGCCGTCACCCCTACGACGTCTCCAAGAGCTGCGCCGATCTGATCTGCACGAGTTACCACCACACCTACGGACTTCCGGTGTGCATCACCCGCTGCGGCAACCTCTTCGGTGGCGGCGATCTCAACTTCAACCGCATCATTCCGGGAAACATCTTGAGCGCGCTCAAGGGCGAGGCCCCGGTCATTCGCAGCGACGGTTCCTTTACCCGCGACTACTTCTACGTGCGCGATGCCGTCGACGCCTACCTGCACCTGGCAGAGCAGATGGACCGCGAGGAAGTTCGCGGACAGGCCTTCAACTTCAGCAACGAACGCCCGATGACCGTTCTCGAAATCACCGACATGGTGCTCGAGGTCATGGGCAAGAAAGACCTCAAGCCCAACGTGCTGGGCGAGGCCAAGAACGAAATTCAGCACCAGTATCTGAGCGCGCAGAAAGCCCGCGACCTGCTCGAATGGACGCCCGCCTGGAGCCCCGAAAAGGGCCTTGGCGAGACCGTCGAGTGGTACCGCCAGTGGGCAAAGGACGCGCGTCTGATCTGATTCGATCTCCCGAAGCTTGCGCGCCACCGGGCGCAGCTTCGGCGACGAGCCTTTGATCCCATGACCAACGGAACCCTGCAACTCGAAGACTTCCGGGACAAGCGCGTCCTGGTCACCGGCGCCGCCGGCTTTGTCGGTCGCCATTTGATCGAGCGCCTGCGCGAGCTCGGTTCCGTCGTCTGCGCCCTCGACCGGCCCGGCACGAGGTTTCCCGCCGAGTGGGAAGGCGTGCAATGCGAGGGCATCGACCTGAGCAAGCCCACCCTGACCACGAAGGCGATCAAGGACTTTGCGCCCGAGATCATCCTGCACCTGGCGGCGATGATCGACGTCGCGCGCGCCTGGGACAACCTGCGCAAGGCGATGACCGCCAACATCGTAACAAGCGTCAACGTGCTCGAAGCGGCCGGAGCCCTGGAGCCCGCGCCGCGCGTCGTGCTGCTCGGCACTTCCGAGGAATACGGCGACCAGATCGCGCCCTTCAACGAGAAAATGCAGGTTCGCCCGGTGAGCCCCTATTCGTGGAGCAAGACGGCCATCACCCACCTGGCCGGCATGGCCTGGCGCACCTTCGGCTTACCCACCGTGGTGCTGCGCCCGTTCCTGGTCTACGGCCCCTCGCAGCCGCCGGGTCTGCTGCTTCCCTCGCTGATTCGCGCGCTCCTGGCCGGTGAGGAATTCGAGATGACCGCCGGGGAGCAGTCCCGCGATTTTGTACACGTCCACGACGTGGTCGATGCCATCCTGCGCGCGGGCCTTGCCGAGCGCGCCGTGGGCGAGATCATCAACGTCTGCTCGGGTCGCGAGGTGCAGGTGCGCGAAGTGGCCCTGATGATCGCCCGCGAGCTGCAGGCCGAGGAGCTGCTCAAGCTGGGCGCCCTGCCCTATCGCAAGGGCGAGGCCATGCGCTTTGTCGGTGACCCCCACCGCGCCCGCACCCTGCTGGGATTTTCGGCCGAGACACGCCTCGAAGACGGCATCGCCCAGACCATCGCCTGGTATCGCGTGCAGGCCGGCGAGGGCTAGGCCCGCCTGCTTGACCCCTCCGGAAGGCCGCAACCATACTCCGGGCCGCCGGACCCGGCTCCGGCCTCACTCATGGAAGAAGCACTCGTCAAAAGCATCCGCGCCGTGGAGCCCAAACACTGGTGGTTTCAGGCGCGCCGCACCATTGCCCGCGAGGTCATCCGCACCCAGGTGATCCCCGCGCTGGGGCTCGGCAGCCGCCCGCCCCGCATCCTGGACGCAGGCGCCGGCACCGGCTTCATGGCCGAGTCGCTCGCCGATTTCGGGGACGTCGATGCCCTGGAATTCGATGCCACTTCGCTCGAAGCGTTACGCACCCGTCGCGGCGTGAACGTGGTGGAGGGAATGCTGCCCGCCGAGAAGATCGCCGACGGAACCTATGATCTGGTGACCTCCTTCGACGTTCTCGAACACATCGAGGAGGACGCCGCCGCCCTTCGCGAGATGGGCCGCGTGCTCCGTCCCGGCGGGCTGGTACTCGTCACCGTGCCGGCGCACCCCTATCTGTGGTCGCAGCACGATGAGGCCAATGACCACTTCCGGCGCTACCGCGCGGGCGAATTCCGCCAGAAAGCGGCCGCCTCGGGAATGCGGCTCGAGTATTTCTCCCCGCATCTCTCGGTCCTCTTCCCGCTCTTCCTGCTGCAGCGTCTGCTTCACCAGATATTCCCCCCGCGCGAGGCCGCCACCGTGGTGAGCCGCCCCCCGGCTGTGCTCAACTGGCTGTTCTACGTGCTCTACGCCGTTGAGGGCTCGCTGCTTCGCCGCCGCGTGCACCTGCCCTTTGGCGCTTCCTACATTGCGCTTCTTCGAAAACCACTGGAGAATGAAAAGATGGTAGAGACGGCCGAAGCCCCCCGCGAGCTCGCCTCCTGGGATCCGCGCCGCGTGCTGGCGATCCCGAAGATGTATTCGCTCTTTCGCGCCATGGTGACCGGCACCCAGGAGCACGTGATTTTTGCCAAAGAATACGTTCGCGCCAAAGAGGGCGACCGCGTCCTCGATATCGGCTGCGGCCCGGCCGACCTGCTGGGCGATCTGCCGGAAAAAATCGAGTACGTCGGCTTCGACATGAGCGCCGAGTACATCGAATCGGCAAAGGCCCGCTGGGGAGAGCGCGGCACGTTCACCTGCAAGCGCGTCGACGATGCGATGATTGAAGAGCTCGGCGCGGGCAGCTTCGACATCGTACTGGCCCACGGCCTGCTCCATCACCTGGACGACAAGGAGGCAGTGGCCTTCTTCGCCCTGGCCAAGAGCGCGCTCAAGCCCGGTGGCCGCCTGGTCACACTCGACGGCTGCTACGTCCCCGATCAGTCAAGTGCGGCGCGCTACCTGCTCTCGAAAGATCGCGGCAACTACGTGCGCGACCGTGAGAGCTATTTCAAGCTTGCGGCGGAAGTCTTTGACAACGTCGAGGACGACATCCGCCACGACATGTACCGAATTCCCTACACCCTGATCCTGCTGCAGTGCCACGCCTGAGAGGGCGCCCATGCCCGGTCCCGACAACGACCTGAGCAACCGTCAGTTGCGCCTGCTTTGGGCGCTGCTCGTCGGCTTTGTCGTCTTCTGTCACTGGGACTGGCTTGTTCTTGGCGAGCCCATCAAGGGCGCGGACATCTCGACCTACTACACGCCTTTCTTCGAGGAATACCTCCGCCAGTTCGCGAAGGGCCGCTTCCCCCTGTGGACCAACACCGTGTTCTCCGGCCATCCGATTGTCGGCGAGGGTCAGGTCACCCTGCTTCATCCGCTCATGCACGTGCTGCTGCGCGTGTGCGGCCGCCACGCAGTAGCGATCTGGCTCGTTGCTCACGCGCTCTTTGGCGCCCTGGGGGTCTGGTATTACTGCCGCGCGCTGGGGGCGAGCCGCTTCGCCTCCGTGCTCGCCGCGCTGGCCATGGCGCTCAACGGTTTCTTCGCCGTTCGCGTCATCCAGCCCAACTACTACGCCACGCTGGCCTACCTACCCTGGCAGCTTCTGCTGGTCGACAAGCTCTGTGCGCGCAAAGCGCCGCTGTACTGGGCGGTGCCGCTCGCGGCGGTGACGGGGCTGCAGTGGCTGTGCGGCCACCCGCAGATTCCGATTTTCTCGAACTACCTGCTCGGTTTTTACACGTTGCTGCGCCTGCTGGGCCGCGTGGGCGCGACCGAAGAAACCCGCGCCAACTGGATTGCGCTGCCCAAGGTTGCAGGCGCCCTGATGGCGGGCCTTGCGCTGGCGAGCATCCAGCTCCTGCCGCTCGTCATGGACGTGGTGCGCGCGCAGTCCGAGCGCTCGGCCGGCATCTCGCTGGCCTTCTCGACCTTTGGCTCGCTCCCTCCCTGGGGCGTGCTGCTACCCCTGCTGCCGGGCATTTACGGACCCGAGGGCGGCAACGCCGAGGTGCCCTACTGGCTGGCGCTCAGCGGCGGCAAGGTCGCTTCCTGGGAGACGCACATCTACATCGGCGCGGCGCTTCTTCTGCTGGCCGTGCTGGCCCTCTGGCGCATGCGCGCGCGACCGAGCACCCGCCTGCTCGGCTTCTTTGTGCTGCTGTGTATTCTTTTTGCGCTCGGCAAGTTCTCGCCCGTGTTCTGGGCGCTCCATTACCTGCCGGGCCTCAACCTGCTGCGCGTTCCCTCGCGCGCGATGGGTCCGCTGCTGATCTTCCTCCTGCCGCTCGCCGCGCTGGGACTCGACTGGCTGGCAAAGGCCGGCGAGGAGGACAAGCGCTCATGGAACAAGCTGCTGCGCGGCGCGCTGGTGCTGTGCATCGGATTCTGGATTGTGCTCGGCGTGGGCACCCGCACCGTCGGACCGCGGGTGCTCGAAAAAGCGATCGAGATTTCCACCAGCGTCGAGCAGAAGAAACTCGACGCGCGCGGCGACATCCATCCGGCCACTATGGAGCGGCGCCTGAGCTATGCCACCGACCGGCCCACTCACGCCCTCGGGCAGATCGAGCACGCCACCGGCCTCAATCCCCTGCTGCTCTCGAACCTGGGTTTCCTCGCGCTCGTGGGATTGCTCATCGGCGTCTGGGCCCGCGCGTCCGATCGCATTCGCTTCGCGCGACTCTCGGTCGCGCTGTTCGTTCTCTGCGGCGCCGAGCTCGTGTGGTTCAATCGCGAGTTCGGCATCCGCGGTAGCGACGTGGAGGTACCCTTTGCCCGGCCCGTCTACGCAGAGAAAGTTCCCGAAGGAAAGTTCTTCTCGGCCATCTCCCCGCGAGAAGTGCTCGGCGGCGACTGGAACCTGCTGCGCCACCGCGCGCCGGCGCTTGCCAGTATCATCTGGGACCTGCCCACCCCCGACGGTCGCACCAGCATGCAGCCCAGTGAATACATGTCCATCATCCTGCCGCTGCGCGGC
>JAGRBM010000065.1 GCA_020434085.1 Chrysiogenia bacterium
CCCGCTTCGGCGACCACGTCGAAGTCCTCGTGCTCATTGATCACGGACACCATCCCGGCACGAAAGACCGGGTGGTCATCGCAGATTGCGATCCTGATGACGGACATGCCGCCAATCATGCCAGAGGCTCTGTGAATCTGCCACACAAAGCAGGGTTACCCCCCTCGCCGCGCGCCCGGCAAGGGTTGACGCGTCGCGCCGCCCAAAACGTGAAATTTTCACGTCTCATTGTGCAGGACCTCATCTGTTGCTCTGTGCGCGTTTCTGGGAGAATTCCCGGAGTTTCTTGAAATTCATGGTTTTGGAACCAGGCCCAACCGCAACCGGGGGCACTGGGAGGAGGACTGACATGAGGCGAATTGGAACAAGCAACATCTGGGCGGCCGTACTGGCCATCACGGCGATCCTGGTCGCAACCGCGAGCCCGGCCTTCGCCGGGGGCTCCGAGCCGCCGGCCGCGCAGTATCCGATCATCATCGGCCATGGCTTCGGCGGCGGCCTGGGATCGGGCGAGGGATTCGGCCGCATCCCCGCCGCGCTTCGCGAAGACGGACACAGCGTTTTCATCACGAAGGTCTCGGCCTTCGGCACCCATGAAGTGCGCGGCGAACAAATGATCGATCAGGTCGAGGAAATCCTCGCCATTTCCGGCAAAGCGAAGGTCAATCTGATCGGCCACTCTGCGGGCGGTCAGGACGTCCGCTACGCCGCGCACGTGCTTGGGGCGTCGAAAGTCGCATCGGTCACGACGCTGGGCACTGCCCACCGCGGCAACCTGAGCTCGGAACTCATCATGCTGGTGCTCGACGGTGATCCCACGGGCATCACGCCCGCTCTGGCCGACGCGTTCTTCGACCTGTTCGGCCTGCCTGCTCTCAACGAGGGCGAACCGATGCCCCAGGACTTCGTCAATGCCATGCGCGGTTTCACCCGAGCGAGCATGCACACCTGGAACGAAGTCATCACCAATGCACCGGGCGTCTACTACCAGAGCTACGGCGGCACCCGGCTGATCAACAACCTGCTGGACCCGGCCGACCTTGCGCTGGCTGTCACCGGCATCATCTACGGGTTCGAGCCCAACGACGGGCTCACGCCGCTGTGGAGTTCGGGCTGGGGCAACGAGCGCAACCTGCGGCTCAAGGCCAACCACATGGACCTGATCGATCAGACCTCCGGCATGACCGGCGACTTCAGCGCGCCCGGCCTGTTCAAGGACATCGCCCGAGATCTGCAGAAGCGTGGTTACTGAAACGGGCAGGACCCCTCCCGCCCGTTTCGAAGAGGTCGCCCCGGCAACGGGGCGGCCTTTTTCATGCGCGGGGTTCAATCGTCCGCTCTCCCGGTAACCGGAAATCGGAACTTCACTTCGAGCCCGCCGTCTTTGCGGTTGGCAATGAGAACCTCGCCGCCCTCGCGCCGCGCGGCGGAGATCGCAATCGCAAGCCCCATGCCGGTGCCCTCGGCCTTCGTCGTGAAGAAGGGCTGCGTCACCTTGTGCAGGGATTCCTCGGGAATGCCCGGACCATCGTCGACGACGCGCACCCAGGCAGCGCCCTTCTCTCTCGCGAGGCTCACATCCACGCTGCTCTTTGCTGCGGCAACCGCGTTCTCGACCACGTTGAAGAGCGCTTCGCCGAGTGTCCGCGGGTGCTCGGGCGTATAGCTCGGATCGCCGCCCTCGATATTGAGTTCAACGCCCGCCTGCTTGGCCTTGGCCTGCAGGGCTTCCACCTGCATACTGAGCAGCTCGCGCAGTCCGGGTTTTGCTTCATTATTTTCTTTGTGCTCGGTCTCACCCTCGGCGGGCAAGTCCTCAACAAGAATGCGCCGGAGCTGCTCGCGCACGGCGTTGAGCTTGGTGAGCTCGCCCTCGATGGTCTCGCGTTCTTCGCCTGGAATCGATCCCATGCGCTCGTTGATGAGGTAGGTACTCGCCGCCATGAGACCCAGCTCGTGGCGCATCTGGTGAACGATGCGCGCGGTCACCTCGCCGATGGCGGCCAGCCGCTCGCTCTGCTGGATCTGCTCCAGCGCCTCGCGCAGACGCTCGCGCCGGTCGATCCACAGGGTAAAAACCGTGTTCATATAGAAAGCCCACAGGTAGGAGAGCAGCGCCACTTCCCAGCCCGTCGTCACGTAGACGTAGTGAACGGCGAGCTGCACAGGCGCGGCGATCAGGCCGATGAGCCCGTAAACCGCCAGGTTGGTGAACAGCAGCATCTCCGGGCCGCTGGCCGACATGTCTTCGGACGGCGCATCGATGATGAAGTCCACGCCGGTGAGCCGGTAGCGCGCCTCATTCAGGAAGAACCAGGTGCACGTGAGAATCCCCGCCACGACGACGAATTGCGCCATGTCGCGCCAGTGCCAGACGGGAATCGGATAGATCCCGTCGCCGTAGCGCCGGTAGAGAACGTCGGTCACAACCATCGCAAACAGGAAGACCAGGCCCTCCACAATCAGGTCGCCCGAGCGACCTTTCATCTCTTCGAAGCTCAGGCGGCGGAAACGAAAGAGCAATGGAAACTGCGGCAGGTACTGCATCCGCAGCGGAATGAGCGAACCCAGCGCCACAGCGGGCCCCAGCACCCACGCCATGCGAAGGCCCATGACATAGAAGCTGGCATACCCCAGCAGTCCCAGCGTGTAGTTGAGCCGCCGCCTCTTCGAGAGAACGAGCGGGTAGAGAGCGGCAAACAGGCCCATGACGAAGATGCCGCGCAGGTATCCCGGCTGCTCGGGCCAGCTCGCAAAGTCGGGAAGCCACGCGGGCATGGCCCTAGAGCTCCACGTTGTGGCGAACCAGCATGAGCGCCAGCTTCGTGCGGTCGGGTACCTGGAGCGTCTGCAGAATCTTCGTGACGTGATTCTTCGCGGTCCCCTCGCTCAGGAAGAGCGCGTCGGCGATGTCCTTGCTCGACTTTCCCTGCGCGATGAGTGAGAGCACCTCGCGCTGGCGCGGGGTGAGCTCGGCCACCTTGCGACGGAAGTCCACGCTGTCGGGCTCTGCGCGAAGCGACTGCGCCACGCGCACGGCGAGCTCGGCATCGAGCACCGTGCGGCCGGCGGCTGCGTCGCGAATGGCGCGAATGAGTTCTCTGGGGTCGGAGTCCTTTCGAATGAATCCGGTCGCACCGGACTCCATCGCCTGCTTCACGCGGCGGGCATCGTCAAATGCTGAGAACACCAGCACCCGGTGCGTGCGCGCCAGGTCGGGCAGAGCATCGAGGCCGCCTTCCTCGGGCAGTTCGATGTCCAGCAGCACCAGATCGATGTCCTGCGCGGCGAGGCGCTCACGCAGCTCATTGGTGGTGCCGGCTTCGGCCACGACGTCAAAATCCTCCTGCGCGTTGATCACAGACATGATCCCCGCGCGAAAGACCGGGTGGTCGTCGCAGATCGCAATCCGAATGACTGACATGGCCCAATCATGGCAGAAGGTGTCGAGACTCGCCATAGCCTTTGAGTTAACGCCACTTAGGAATGCGTCGCAAGGGATGACGCGCCGCGCGGGGGCGAATCGTGACAATGTCACGCCGATTCGTACCGGACGCTATCTTCTGCGATGCGCGCGCTTTTGAGAGAATCCTCCCAGCTCAAGGAAATGGGAAACACCGTACCGGGCCGTGGGAAGCCCCGCCGGAGGAGGATTCGAAAATGAAGCAACTTCTCAGAAAATTCGCACTCGCGGTGCTGCTCTGCGCAGCCATCATCGCCGCCCACGCTGGCCACGCCATGGCAGGCGGTTCCAAGCCGCCGCCCCCGGCCAAGTATCCGGTCGTGCTCTCGCACGGGTTCCTGGGTTTCGACGAGCTGCTCGGCGTCGTCCCCTACTTCTACCGCATCCCCGAGGCCCTGCGCGACGAGGGTCACACCGCGTTCACGACGGAGGTCTCCTCGTTCAACTCCATCGCGGTGCGTGGTGAGCAGCTCGTCGAACAGATCGAGGAGATCCGCGCCATCACCGGCAAGAGCAAGGTGAACCTTCTGGGCCATTCGATGGGCGGCCTCGACGTGCGCTACGCGGCCCACGTGCTGGGCGCGACGAAGGTCGCTTCCGTCACCACGATGGGAACCCCGCACCGCGGCGCGCCGGGTCCGGACATCCTCGTGCAGATTCTGGAGGGCGATCCCACCGGTATCTCTCCCGCACTACTCAACGCGCTGGGAACCGTCTTCGGCGGCTACATCACCAACGGCGATCTCTCCCTGCCGCAGGACGCCACGACGGCCGTGATCAATCTCTCCAGCCCGTTCCTCTATCAGTGGAACCAGGAATTTACCAACGTGCCAGGCATCTACTACCAGAGCTACACCGGTTCGAGCGTGTTCAACATTTCGCTTGATCCGCTCGACGCGGTGATGGCCGTGGCCAGCGTGCTGTTCCTCTTCGAGCCCAATGACGGTCTGGTCGGCGTCAACAGCGCGAAGTGGGGCAATCAGCGCAACATGAACCTCAATGCCAATCACATGGACGAGGTCAACCAGCTCCTTGGCTCCACCGGCCTGTTCGGGCTGGACGCCCGCGGCCTCTACAAGGACATCGCCCGCGACCTGCAAAAACGCGGCTACTGATTGCGAACCCAAATTGGGCCTGACACGGCCGCCCCCGAAGGGGCGGCCGTTTTGTTTTTGGAGGCGCCTGCAGCGCCAGAAGTGAACATGGCTTACGCAATCAACGCCCGAATGACGCGGCGCGCAGTCCCGAAACGTGACAAAGTCATGCCGATACATGCCGAACGCTACCTTCTGCGCCGCGGGCGCCTTTGAGAGAATCCTCCCAGCTCAAGAAAATGGGAAACACCGGACCGGGCCGTGGGAAGCCCCGCCGGAGGAGGATTCGAAAATGAAGCAACTTCTGGGAAAATTCGTATTTGCAGTGCTGCTCTGCGCAGCGATGATCGCCGCCCACGCGGGCCATGCCATGGCGGGCGGGTCCAAGCCGCCGCCACCCGCCAAGTATCCGGTCATTCTCGCCCACGGCATGGGCGGCTTCGACAAGCTCATCGGCGCCGTCCCGTATTTCTATCGCATTCCGGGCGCGCTGCGCGATGAGGGGCACACCGTCTACACGACCGAAGTCTCGTCCTTCAACTCCATCGCCGTTCGCGGCGAGCAGCTCCTCGACCAAGTCGAAGAGATCCGCGCCATCACCGGCAAGAGCAAGGTGAACATCATCGGCCATTCCATGGGCGGCCTCGATGCGCGCTACGTCGCCCACGTGCTGGGCTCTGGCAAGGTGGCCTCGGTCACAACGATGGGCACGCCCCACCGCGGCGCGCCGGCCGCCGACCTGGGCATGCTGATTCTCAACGGTGATCCCACCGGCATCAGCACGAGCCTGCTCAACGCCATTGCCGCGCTCTTCGGCGGCGTCGTGACCAACGGCGACCTCAGTCTGCCCCAGGACATGGCGGTGCAGCTCGAGAATCTCTCGAGCCCGTTCCTCAATGCCTGGAACCAGCAGTTCACCAATGCGTCCGGCGTCTATTACCAGAGCTACGGCGGCACCAGCGTGTTCAACATCTCGCTCGATCCCAGCGACGCGCTGCTGGCAGTGACCAGCGTGCTCTTCGGCTTCGAGCCCAACGACGGTCTGGTCGGCAAGAGCAGCTCGGGCTGGGGCAACCAGCGCAACCTCAAGCTCAATGCCAACCACCTCGACGAGGTCGACCAGGTGCTCGGTTCGACGGGCCTGTTCGGCCTCGATGCGCGGGGCCTCTACAAGGACATCGCCCGCGACCTGCAAAAGCGCGGCTACTAGATCCCGCGAACTTCAGGGCCAACTCAAAAGGCCGCCCCTCAGGGGCGGCCTTTTCATTTGGGTGAGTTGTTCACTTACTGGGCGGTCGGCATCTCGACGGGCCGGACGCTGACCTTCGGCGCCTCCCGCACGAGCTTGAAGTAGCCCGAGCCGCCGCCTTCGGGAAAGCCCGGCAACATGGCAACGGTTCCGGTCACGGTGTACCACTGCGCGCCGAGCCCCTCCCACCCGGTGAGCACGTAGCCCACCATGGGCATGGAACCGGGCACGCGCTCGGGCGGGTTCGATGCCTTGAGGTCATCAATGAAGAAGGCGTTGGGCTCGACGTTGATCTCCCGCGGCCAGTCCACGCCGGCGACCAGATTCACGCCGCGGCCGCTGAGCATGAACCAGGGCTCGTCACCAAAGGGAATCACGTCCTCGCCCGCGATGGTCTGGCCATCGATGAGCGTTCCCTGCGGCAGCGCCTTGGTGGAAAAGCGAAGGCCGCGCAGATCGGAGAAGTCGAATCCCACGCGCAGCTCCATGGACGAGAGGAACACAGCCGCCTGCCTTGGCAGCTTGAAGCGCACGACAAAGTGCAGGTAGCGCTCATACTGGTAGTAGGTGACGTTGGCATCGGGTTCGAGGCCGGGGATGAACTTCAGTTCCACGTCCAGCTCGCGCACGATGCGCACCGGTCCGACGCGAACGCCCTCGAGCGCCGATTCGATGTTCTCTTCGGTGAAGTTGAGCACCATCACCTGCGCAAGGGACTTCACTTTGAAGCGCGCCTTGGTGCGGTCCAGCACTCCGCGCGAGGGCTTGTTGCCGGTCAGGTCATTGAACTGCATGAAATTGAACATCCAGGGTTTTTCCCTGTCGAAACCCCATGCGTAAGCGGAGCTCTTGACGATGTCCTCGCCCGGTTCGTAGCGCACCAGCGCCTTGGGCGTGGGGAACTCCTGCCCCAGCAGCACGTAGGCATAGGCGGGCTCGTTCAGATGGGTGGCCTCGACCTTCACCTCGTGCAGCTCGCCCCGCAGCATCTTCATCATTTCAGGCTCGCAGGGCTCGCCCAGTTCTGAGAGCATGAGGACCAGCTCGTCATCGGCGTCGATGATGCCCGGCGTCGCATCGGGCGGGACGTTGGCGGCCTTGCCGAAGCGCGAAACCACGCGACCGGACTCGTTGATCTCATCGACCTGCGAGCGAATCGGCGCGGGCTTGCCGTTCTTGCAGGCAAAGACACTGACCTGGTCGACGCGCGTCCCGACCATGGCCGGGACGTCCGTGCCCGTCAGAACCACAGGGAGGACCGAAGCGATCGAAGGCTTCTTCGTCTTGATGGCGTGCGCGAAGTGGGGAAGCTGCAACAGCGCAAGCGCCGCCGCAAACACCACTGCCCGCCCGAATCTGGAATCCAGGGTGTTCGTCGGTTTCATCGTGTTTTCCTATCGGACCAATCCTATCGCGCGGGAAGGCGCCGGGCAAAGCGGGGCGATTTGGGCTCAGGCGGCGGCCAAATCCTCTCTCG
>JAGRBM010000066.1 GCA_020434085.1 Chrysiogenia bacterium
CGTAAAATTCGCCCTTGAGCGCGGCGGAAATTTTCCCCGGCGCCAGCGCCTCGTCCGGCAGCGGCTCGAACAGGAAAACCTCTTCCAGGACGACCACGTTCGATGGAATGTCGTAGCGCCGCCGGCTGGCTTGCTCCCGGGTGCTGCCCAGATAAAAAATGGCGAACGTCAGGTCCGGCATTTCGGTGATGATCTGATGCACCCACGACGAAACGCCGCCTTGCACGTAAGGATAGGTGCCCTCGAGCACGAGGCAGACGTCGGCGATCCCATGCGGGTCGGAACTGGTCGACGGTGGTTTCATGCAGTGTGGGCCGGCGGTGTGCGCCAGAAGTCGGCCAGGCGATCAATCCGCGGATTCGCACCGTGGCTGCTCCTGAACTCGTCGAAAAGCGAGAGGAGTTGCTGCCAATCACGCTGGAGGAAAGCGAGCTCGATGGCGTAAGGCAGCAGGGAGGAACGCGTGGCGCCCAAGCCCTGCAGGCGCTCCAGCCAGAGTTGCGCCGCCCCGACGTCGCCCAGACGCAAACTGTAGCGCAGGGCATGCGTGATCAGAATCCGATGCTGCGGTGCCAGCGGATAGGCGTCCCCGACCACGGCGAGCGCCTTGCCCAGATAGTGGGCGATGGCCTCGTCGTCGCTGACGATGTTGAGATACACCATTTCATAATAGTATTCCGCCAGCCGCAGCATGCGCTGCACGTCCCCGGGATGGTCCGCGAGTTCCTGTTCGAGTTTTTTGACGCCCAGATCAAATCCGCCGAGAATTTCCGCCAGCAGGTTCTGGGCGTAAATGCGCACTTGTTCGTCGCTGTCGAGCAGCGCCTTGCGCAACAAGGGAATGGCCAGGTGGGGCGGCAAATCGCGGAGGGCCAGCACGGAGCTGCGACGCAGCCCCACGTTGTGCCCTTGCAGAATCTTGACGATGGAGTGGGTGGAAAGGGTGGTGGGTTCGGGCAGGCTCGACTCGAAATCCACATCGGTGCCCCAAGTCATGAAGTGGCCTTCATCGGCGGGCTTGAAGGCGGTTTCTTCAATGCGGCGGAAGACGAGCGCGAAGAGCAGCCCGAGCCCCGGCAAAATGAAGGTGAAGGCGGCCGGGACGAATGACCGGCGTGATAGCAAAACTCCGGTGCGGGCGATACCGGCTCCCCACAACACCGAGCCGAACAGATGGACCAGCAGAATGACCGGCAGTGCTTGTTCGGACCAGAGGGCGAAGGCCGCGCCGATTTCGAAGATGGCGCCGCCGACCAGGCAGATCAGGGCCGGGCGTTTCATGGGCGGGGGGCGTGCATGGCCGCCGCCAAGGCCTCCGCGCTGGGGTAGTCTTCAAACTTCAAACTGCGGATGACGAGTTCACCGGGCCATGGGCCGGCGGCGGCAAACGCCTTGCGGCAGCGCTCGGTGAAGAGCTGCACCCCGCGTTCTCCAACCAGGGGCATCAGCAAGGACAACTCAAGACCAGTGCCGGCCGTCTCGGCCGCAAAATCGCTTTCGCGCACATTGGCGAGGATCACGGTCTCGAAGCGCTCCTTGGTCGCGGTGTCGCCGGCGGGCAGACTGAGCACGACGACGGTGGATGATAAACGGTGGCGGTTGTAGCCGTCGAAGGTGAGTTTGACGAGATAGGCGAAATGCTCGGCCGTGTAGAGGCGGATGTTTTTCAAACCACGGACCACGCGATAGCGGCCCTCGGCTCCGGCGGCCAGATCCAGCAGTTCGCCGGTCCAGGCGCAGATCAGGAGAACAATGTCGGCCAGGCGCGGCGTGAACGAAACAAAAGGAATGCCCGACACGAGGAGCAGGCAGCTCGGTTTGCCGTCGGCCTTTTTCAGCGGGGC
>JAGRBM010000067.1 GCA_020434085.1 Chrysiogenia bacterium
CATCAGCGCGCCGGAGGTTTCTTCGGAATACCTGACGAATCCGATCTTCCCCGACAGTGCGCCGCCCGAGTGGGCTGAGGGCGGCACCCCCGTTGCGGGCAGCGGCCAGATTGTCGTGAACCGCACCGAAGGCGAGGACGGCGCCCTGGGCCTCGACATCGAAATCACCGTGCCGCCCGCCGAGTGGAGCACGGTCGATCTTGGCGAGACGACCTATGACGTGGTGAACATTGCCGGTTACGCCCAGATGGGCGCGGCCGGTGAGCCGAGCCTGCCGGTGACGAGCTTCCTGGTCGACGTGCCGCCCGAGATGTCCTTCCTGTGGGATCTGGTGAGCGTCACAAGCACGGTCGAGCGCAGCAAGCGCATCGTTCCCTCCGCGCCGGTAGCGCTTCCCGTGGGCGATCTCAACGAGGCCCAGGACCTGCCCACCGGAACCGAAGACCCGATCGAAGATCCGGCAATCTATGACGGATTCGAAATCGTGCCGGGCCTGTGGGCCGACATCGAGCCCGGCCCGTCGTTGCCGGGGGCGGAGACGCTGCGCGTCTCGGTCTACCCGGTGCAGTACGATCCCGACGCCGTGGATGCCGAGGTCGCCTCGCACATGTCGCTTCATGTGGATCTCGCGCCCGATGAGCGCAGCCCCACCGATCCGAGCGAGTCCATGCAGGCCCACTGGCAGGTCGTCGCGGGTGCGGCGGCGAAGCTGCTCGTTACCGAGCGCGGCATCCAGCAGGTAAGCGGCGCCGAGCTCGCCGCGGCGGGCATCGATCTGTCGGGTCCCAGCGCGAACCTCCAGCTCTTCCACCGTGGCGTAGAGATTCCCATGGCCCTCTATGACGGGGGTGACGGGACGCTGGATGCATCCGACGTAATCGAATTCTATGGGGAGCCCACCAATACCGAGTTCACCCGCACGGCGGCGTACTGGGTGATCGTGGGTAGCAGCGCGGGCCTTCGCGCACAAGCTCTCAATGGCGACCCGGCCTCGGCCGCGCCGGCGCCTGCAGGCGCGGTGCATCTCTCGAAAGCGCGCACAGGCGACGAGAAGTTCTATTTCTCCACGCTCAACGCGCCGGGTGCGCCCCACTGGTTCCACGCGCTGGCCTCGGCGCCGGGCGCTTCGTCCATGACGAGCCTGAACGTCGAGCTTACCGACCTCGTGCAGAACGAGGACGACCAGGCCGTGGTCGGCTATGAGCTGCGCGGCTCGACGACCTATGAAGACATTCATCCCGACCAGCACGTGCGGGTCTACCTCAACGGCAACCTGATCGACGAAGTCTGGTTCGACGGGCAGGAACGCTATTCGCGCCGCCTGCCGGTGGACGTGGAGCTTCTCCAGGAAGGGACGAACACGCTCACGCTGGAAGCGGTCAACGACATCGATGCCGAGGGAACGCGCGTGACCTTCTTCGTGCGCAGCGTGGAGATCTTCTACCCGCGCGCCTTTGCGGCAGTGGGCGACGAACTGAGATTCGCACCGAAGGAAGCGGGCGCCTATACGGTCACCGGCTTTGCCGCTTCCGACGTGCGCGTCTACGACGTCGCCGACCCCGGGGAACTTGCCGTTGCCGAGAACACCGCCGTGATCGACCAGGGCGGCAGCTACGACCTCGAAATCGGCCTTGGCGCGGCTGCCGAGCCCGCACGCCGCACGCTGCTGGCGGTGACGAATACTTCGGTCAAGCACCCGGCGGTGCACGCCTTTGCCGGGAGCACGCTGGCCGATGCGGCAAGTGGCGCCGACTACGTGATCGTGACCCATCACGACTTTGAAGAGGCCATCGCGCCGCTCGCCGCCCTGCACGAAGCGCAGGGGATGCGTGTGGCGGTGCTCGACATCGATGAAGTATACGACGTCTTCTCCTTCGGTGAAGTCGACCCCTGGGCCATCAAGGAACTCTTCAAGCGCGCCGCCTCGGGCTGGCAGCCTCCGGCGCCGCGCTTTGGCCTGCTGGTGGGCGATTCGACCTACGACGCGCTCGACCGCTTCACCTTCACGACGCCGGGACAGCTCAAGATTCCCAGCGTGCTCTATGACAACACCCAGGTGCGGGCGAGCTCCGACAACTCGCTCGTACTGCTCGATCACGACCTCATTCCCGACGTGGGTCTTGGACGCATTCCGGCGAAGAGCCCGGAAGAGGTCAGCGCCTACGTGACCAAGGTGCTCGCCTACGAGGCGCTGCCCTTTGGGGCGGACTTCACCCAGCGCGTCCTGCTGGTGGCCGACAATGCCACGGGCCAGCAGCGCGTGTTCGACTATCTCTTCGGCAAGTTCATCCGCGGCCCGCTGCGCGACCAAGTGCTGGCCGCGGGCCTCGAAGCGCAGGTGATCAGCACCCCCGAGCCCGCCAGCCCCGGCGGCGCGCTCGACGGGACGATTGTGACGGGCCTTCGCCAGAGCATCGCCTCGGCGCTCGATGACGGTGTGTTGCTGGCCAGTTACGCCGGCCACGGCATCAACTCGCTTTGGGCCGACGAGCAAATCTTCCGCAAGGACGACATCGCGCTCATTGACAATGCCGATACCTTCGCCGTCATCGCCGTGTTCAACTGCCTGAACGTCGTCTTCGACAATCCCTTCAGCAGCTCCATGGGCGAGGACTTCGTGCTGGGCTCGAACACCGGCGCGGTCGCCATGTGGGGGCCAACGGGCTTTGCGCTCCCGAACATCCAGCACGCGGTCGGCGAGGCCTTCTACCGCGCCGTGCTCGAAGACGGCATCGTGCGCCTGGGCGATGCCACCCGCGCGGCCTTTGCCGAGGCGGCGGGCGATCCGGGACTCGTCGATGTGGTCTACACCTGGGTGCTGCTGGGCGATCCGGCCCTGCGCCTCAAGGTCAACCACCCGCCGGCGATCTCGATCATCGAGCCGAAGACGCGCATGGCGCGCCTTGGAATGACCTTCGATGCCTCGGGCACGCGCGATCCCAACGAGGACGCGGTGAGCTACCTGTGGGAAATCATCGACGGTCCCGAGGGCGCGAAGGTGACGCTCGAAGGGGCCGAGACCGCGGTGGTCAGCGTGATGGTGAGCGAGCGCGGGGTCTACACCCTGCAGCTCACGGCGACCGATTCGCTGGGCGCAAGCTCGGTGGAGACGATGACCCTGAACGTCGATCCGCTGCCCGTAGCGGACTCAGGCTGCGGGCTCTCGAACGCGAGCTCGCCCAGCCTGCTGGCCGCACTGCTGTTGCCGCTCCTGCTGCTGGGCATCCGCCGCACGCGACGTGTTCCGGTTCGGGTGAGGAAACCCCGGCGCTAGTCTTTCAACCTCAACGAAAAAGGGCGAGCCGACTGGCTCGCCCTTTTTCGTTTCAGAAACTTGAAGCCTAGAAGGTTACGACGCTGCGGATGCTCTTGCCCTCGTGCATGAGGTCGAAGGCCTCGTTGATCTTTTCGAGCGGCATCACGTGCGTGATGAGGTCGTCGATGTTGATCTTGCCGTCCATGTACCAGTCCACAATTTTGGGAACGTCGGTGCGACCCTTCGCGCCACCGAAGGCGGTGCCGCGCCAGACGCGGCCGGTGACGAGCTGGAAGGGGCGGGTGGATATCTCCTGCCCCGCGCCGGCCACGCCGATGATGATGGATTCGCCCCAGCCTTTGTGGCAGCACTCGAGGGCCTGGCGCATGACGTTGACGTTGCCGATGCACTCAAACGAGTAATCGGCCCCGCCGCCGGTGAGCTCCACCAGATGCGCGACGAGGTCGCCCTCGACCTCTTTGGGATTGACGAAGTGGGTCATGCCGAACTTCTCGGCCAGCGCTTTGCGCCCGTTGTTGAGATCCACGCCGATGATCTTGTTGGCGCCCACCAGGCGGCAGCCCTGGATCACGTTGAGCCCGATGCCGCCCAGACCGAACACGACGACATTGGCGCCGGGTTCCACCTTCGCGGTGTTGATGACCGCGCCGATGCCCGTCGTCACGCCGCAGCCGATGTAGCAGACCTTCTCGAAGGGCGCGTCCTCGCGAATCTTCGCCACGGCGATCTCCGGCAGGACGGTGAAATTGGCAAAGGTCGAGGTGCCCATGTAGTGGAAAATCTTCTCGCCGTTCAGGCTGAAGCGGCTGGTGCCGTCGGGCATGAGGCCCTGTCCCTGCGTGACGCGGATGGCCTGGCAGAGATTGGTCTTGCCGCTCAGGCAGTATTCGCACTGCCGGCACTCGGGCGTGTAGAGCGGGATGACGTGGTCGCCCTTCTTGAGGCTTTTGACACCCGGACCCACTTCGACGACGACGCCCGCGCCCTCGTGCCCCAGGATCGCAGGAAAAATCCCCTCGGGATCGTCCCCGGAAAGCGTAAACGCATCGGTGTGGCAGATTCCCGTCGCCTTGATCTCAACGAGAACCTCCCCCTCGCGCGGGCCTTCGAGCTGCACGGTCTCAATCGAAAGCGGTGCGCCCGCCTTGTGCGCCACAGCGGCTCTGACATCCATGGTGGGTCTCCTTCTCGACGGGGAAGGGTAGAGGCCTCAGGAAGAGCTGCCAAGCCAAATGAAAAGAAGCGGGCTCGCTTTTTTAGTCCGGTTCAGCCTCATTCTCTGCTCCGGCTTGGAAGCTGGTGACTGTTTCAAGCGCCCAGTCGGTGTAATGACCCTTGCCATTGTCGATTCGCGTTGGCTTACGGAGGGGGAAGTCGATACTCATCTGGATGAAGGGGATTCCTGTCCTCTCCGTATTTGATGCCCAGTCTGGCCAGTGGATTTTTTCTTCAAAATGGCCTTCATATTTTTCGAAACTTGCTATTTTGGACTTGGGATTCGGCCCAACAAGAACAAAATGTAGTTCAAGGTGCATCTTGCTTCGATTGAAAATTGCCTTGAGGCGTTCAATTTTTGAGACGATTTGCTTCCGGGTCCAGCCGGTATCTCCCTTGGCTTCGCAAAAAATGAGATGGACGAGCTCTCCATCTTTTGGATCGCGATAGGCAATGAGCAGGTCCACATCTTCTTGGTTGCCACTGATCTGTCGCACACCTTTTCGTTGGTTAGTGTCTGATATCCAGTAATCTTTGCCCGCGTCGATCAGTTGGCGGTTGGGGAAGGTGGTGTCCTCTCTGGTCGCTCTGCGCTTTCCCAATGCTGCGCAGGCGGCAAGCCAATCGAGGTGATAGTCCATGGCGATGAAATCCACGCCGTCGGGGATCTCCAGACCATCGAGTGTGACCTTGAGCTTTTTCCGGAATTCGTCACCCAGCGTAAATGGACCGCCCATAACGAAGCGGAGCAGATGATAGCGTTCTTTGCGGTTGAAGATCTTGAGGTTCTCAATAAACGGATTGCTGATGTCGGACATAATCGGTTCCCCCTTGACCAAAGGTTACCGCGATCGACCGCAAGGTGGGAGCGGAGGGCGCATTTAGGAAAGATCGGACAAGTCGGCGCAAACAAAAAGGGCGGACCCAACGGGTCCGCCCTTTGGGGTTTCAGGTGCAGCGATCAGCCCTTGGCGTTGGCCTTGTAGTAGTCGCGGTTGAGCTGGGCGATGACGTCCACGCTGATTTCCTTGGGGCAGACGGCCTGGCACTCGGAGAAGTTGGTGCAGGAGCCGAAGCCCTCGGCGTCCATCTGCTCGACCATGGATTTGACGCGCGCGTCGCGCTCTGCCTGTCCCTGGGGAAGGCGCGCCAGGTGGGTGATCTTCGCGCCAACAAAGAGCATGGCCGAGGCGTTCTTGCAGGCGGCCACGCAGGCGCCGCAACCGATGCAGGCGGCCGCCTCAAAGGCGACGTCGGCGTCGGTCTTGGGGATCAGGGTCGCATTGGCGTCGGGGGCGTTGCCCGTGCTGGCGCCGATGAAGCCGCCGGCCTGGATGATGCGATCGAAGGCGCTGCGGTCGACCACCAGGTCCTTCTGGACCGGGAAGGCCTTGGCGCGCCAGGGCTCGATGGTGATCTCATCGCCGTCCTTGAAGCGCCGCATGTGGAGCTGGCAGGTCGTCGTGCCGCCGTCGGGGCCGTGGGCGACGCCGTTGATGACCATCGAACACATGCCGCAGATTCCCTCGCGGCAATCGTGATCAAAGGCCACCGGCTCCTCGCCGCGGGACATGATCTGTTCGTTGAGAACGTCGAGCATTTCCAGGAAGGACATGTGCTCGTTGACGTCCTTGAGTTGATAGGTGACCAGGCCGCCCTTGTCGGCGGCGCCTTTCTGGCGCCAGATGTGCAGTGTGAGGTTCACTTGTAGCTCCTCTGGGAAGGCTTGACGTATTCAAACTCAAGCGGTTCCTTGTGCTCGACGGGGTCGACACCCACGCCCTTGAATTCCCAGCAGCTGGCGTGCTGGAAGTTTTCGTCATCACGCTTGGCCTCGCCGTCCTCGGTCTGGCTTTCCTCGCGGAAGTGGCCGCCGCAGGACTCGGCGCGGTTCAGTGCGTCGCGGCAAAGCAGCTCGCCGAACTCGAGGAAGTCGGCCACGCGGCCGGCCATCTCGAGGGCCTGGTTGAGGTCGTTGGCGGAGCCGGGGACCGTGACGTTCTCCCAGAATTCCTCGCGGATCTGGGGAATCTTCTCGATGGCTTCCTTGAGGCCCTTCTCGTTGCGCGACATGCCGCACTTGTCCCAGACCAGCAGGCCCAGCTCGCGGTGGAAGGAATCCACCGTGCGCTTGCCCTTGATCTTGAGGAGCTTCTCGTTCCTCTCGGTGACGGCCGCTTCAGCCTCTTTGAAGGCATCGTGGTCGGTGGTCACATCCTCGAGCTGGGTGCTGGCCAGGTAGTTGGCCACTGCAGAAGGAGCGACGAAGTATCCATCGGCCAGACCCTGCATGAGCGCACTGGCACCCAGGCGGTTCGAGCCGTGATCGGAGAAGTTCGCTTCACCTGCGACGTGCAGGCCCGGGATGGTGCTCTGCAGGTTGTAGTCCACCCACAGCCCGCCCATCGTGTAGTGAACGGCGGGGAAGATC
>JAGRBM010000068.1 GCA_020434085.1 Chrysiogenia bacterium
CCGTCTCCCACAGATCGCGCGAGCGATAGCGGCCGTGGTTCTCACGAATGCGGTCGAAAACCACGATCGTGTCGTTGATCGAGTAACCGATGACCGTGAGGATCGCGGCGACGACGGGCAGGGTGATCTCCTTGTGGAGTAGTACCACACCCGAGAAGATGATCAGCACGTCGTGGATCAGCGCGACGATGGCGCCGGTCGCGTAACCGATGGCCGTCTTGTAGTCGACTTGACTGAAGCGGAAGACGATGTAGATGAAGATGAAGAACACCGAATAACCGACGGCCCAGATGCCTTTCTGGCTGAGCTCGGCAACGGCCGAGGGGCTGGCAGATTCCTGGCGGCGCACTTCCCAGGTGCCGGTGGCGTTGTCGCTGGTGCGCGGATCGCCGAACTTGGCTGAGAGGGCAGCGCGCACGCGCAGCACTGTGGCGGAGATTTCCTCGCCCTCCTCGGCCTTCACCTTGATGAGAAACTCCTGGGTGCTCGAACCGGCGGCTTCGCCGCTGGTCATGCCTTCTTCGAGGTTGAGCGAGCCCGCGCCCTCGATCGTCTGGACCGAGGCGCCTTCGATTCCGCCTTCGCCGAGCGCATCGCGCACCGCGCCGGTGTCGGTCGACTCGTCGAAACGCACCTGGATGTCGGCGCCGCCGGCGAACTCGATGCCCAGGGTAATGCCCTCGCGCACGTATTCGACCCCGGCAAATGCCATCAGCAGAAGGGAGAGAATGAGCATGATCCGCCGCTTGCCGACGAAATCCCACTCGGTGTTTTCAGGAATCAGTGTGAAAAATTTATGGGGCTGGGACACGGCGGTCGCGGCCTCCTTCTTCGGTTAAATGCTCAGGGTCTGCATCCGGCTCTTGGCCGTCATGTAGTCATAGAAAAGTCGGGTGACGATCACCGAGGTGAACACACTCGAAAGAATGCCGATGGTCAGAATCACGGCGAAGCCCTTCACCGGCCCGGTGCCGAAGAGGAAGAGCACGATGCCGGTAATCAGGGTCGTGACGTTGGCGTCGAGAATCGTGGTGGTCGCCTTGCCGTAACCGGCATCGATGGAGGCGCGCACGCTCTTGCCGCTGACCAGCTCTTCTCGCATACGCTCGAAAATGAGCACGTTGGAGTCCACCGCCATACCGACGGTCAGCACCAGACCCGCAATGCCGGGCAGGGTGAGAACGGCGCCGAAGCCGCAGAGAAAGGCCACGATAAAGAGGATGTTGAGCGCCAGCGCCACGTTCGCGAAGATGCCGCCCTTGCGGTAGTAGACCACCATGAAGATGAGCACGAGGATCGAGCCCACGATCATGCTAAGCCGGCCCTGCTCGATCGAATCGTGGCCCAGCGAAGGACCAACCAGACGCTCTTCGGCGATGCGAAGTTTTACCGGCAGGGGGCCGCTGCGGAGCACGATGGCCAGCGACTGCGCCTCGGAGAGGGTGAAGTTGCCGGTGATCTGTCCCTGACGGCGGATCTGGCTCTGCACAACGGGCGCGCTCTTGACCGTGTTGTCGAGCACGATGGCCAGTCGCTTGCCAATGTTCTCGCCGGTGAGCTTGCCGAACTGC
Organism: Chrysiogenia bacterium; assembly: GCA_020434085.1. Taxonomy (NCBI): domain Bacteria; kingdom Pseudomonadati; phylum Chrysiogenota; class Chrysiogenia; species Chrysiogenia bacterium. Next base: position 1,572 of record JAGRBM010000068.1, read on the forward strand.
TCGGCGCCCTCGGCGTTAAATGCAAAACTCACGGCCGGCAGGCCGCGGTCGTCATTGATCGTAATAGCGTCCTCAAGCAGGGTGCCGTCCACTTCCGGGCGCTTGTTCACCAGGAACCAGGCGGTGACGTTGCCGTCGATGTCGCGCTGGGGGAAGACTTCCTTGTCGTCGGGAACCTTGCCGTCATAGGACTGGAGAAGGATCTCCTGATCGGCGGCCGAGGCCTCCACGAGGCGGAACTTCAGGACGGCGGTCTTTTCGATGACCGACTTGAGATCGAGCGAGGTGGTCACACCGGCGAGCTGCACGACGATCTTGTCGTAGCCCTGACGGTGGATGCTGGGCTCGGCGATGCCGGTCTCATTGAGACGGCGGGCCAGAGTCTCCATCGTCTGCTGGAGGACGACCTGCTTGCGGTTGTTGACGTAGAGGGAGCTGAGGGCAACGCGGATCTCGCTGTCGTCACGCTGGACCTTGCTGAAACCCAGTGCGTAGTTCTCGACCGTGACGCGGGCTTCTTCGGCCTTGGCCTCGTCCTCAAAGTGGAGGATCAGGGTCCGACCTTCCTGCGAGGCGTGGGTCGGGGTCGCTTTTTCCTGCTCCTCGAGCCGGTTGCTGATCTGAGTTTCGGTGGTGCGGAGCTCATGTTCGAGGATGTCCTCGTCATTGACCTCCAGCACCAGGTGGATGCCGCCCTGGAGATCCAGTCCAAGCACCACCGGCCGGGTGAAAATCACGCCGACCGAAACCACGACCAAAAGAACTACTACAATCGCCCAGTTACGCACTCTCGCGGGCATCGCTATCCGCCTCGGTTTGCCGGCTTTGGCGCCGAAAACCCTTTTTCTTAATAATAAAAAGCCCGAGCCGCTGGCCTTCCAGGGAAAGTGTTGCTGCTCCGGTGGCCCGGCACTCTAGTGGCAGGCCTCTGCAATGTCCAACCAACTGAAATCGATATGAATTCAGCGATCTACTTTGTTGGCTCGTCTCCGACCTTGCGGCTGACGCTGGCCGGGGTGACGCGCACGCGCACCTTCTCGGCGATCTCCACGGTGATGGCGTCCTCGCCCACGCGGGTGATCTTTCCATAGATCCCGCCATTGGTGACGACCTCGTCGCCGGGCTTGAGCGCGGCGACCATCGCCTCATGCTCCTTGGCGCGCTTTTGCTGGGGGCGCAGCAGCAGGAAGTAGAAGATCACGAAGATCAGGATGAGCGGCATCATCTGGAACAGGGGGCTGGGCTTGGCCGGATCGGCCGCCTGTGCCAGGACCGCAAAAAGTTGGTAATTCAATGTTCGGGGCCTCCCAAATAGGCTTCGAGGAAGCCGCTCTTATACTCAAGGAAACGCCCGGCTTCAATGGCGGCGCGCACCTCTCGCATCATGTTCAGGTAAAAGTGAAGGTTATGGGTTGTAAGTAGCCGTGACGACAGGATTTCTCCCGCCTGATAGAGATGGCGGACGTAGGCCCGCGAGTAGTTGACGCAGGAATAGCAGGCGCAGCTTTCCTCAAGTGGGGCGGTGCTGGCGGCATTTTCGGCGTTCTTGATGTGGCGCGGCCCTTCGCGCGTAAAGAACTGGCCGTTGCGGGCGTTGCGGGTCGGCACCACGCAATCAAAGAGGTCCACGCCGTGGGTGACCGCCTCCAGAATGTCCTGGGGCCTTCCGAGTCCCATCAGGTAGTGGGGCCTCGCGGAATCGAGCGTCTCCCCCAGCGCTGCCAGCACATCGGAATAGGCTTCGCCGGCCTCCCCGACCCCGAGCCCCCCGATGGCCAGCCCATCGAAGGGCAGGGCGCCGATCTGGGCGGCGTGGGCAGTGCGCATCTTCGGGCTGATTCCGCCCTGGATGATGCCGAAGATCCGCTCGGGGGCCTCCTGGCGATTCTGGAGCGAGCGCTCCGCCCAGCGGGTCGTCCGGTCCATCGAGCGCTGCATGTATGCCTCATCGACATCATGGGGAGGGCACTCGTCGAGTACCATGGCGATATTCGAGCCCAGCGTCCGCTGGATCTCGATCACGCTCTCGGGGGTGAGCAGGTGCTTGCTGCCATCGAGATGGGAGCGAAAAGTCACGCCTTCTTCGGTGATTTTTCGAAATTCCGAAAGACTGAAGACCTGGTAGCCCCCCGAATCGGTGAGAATCGGCCGATCCCAGTTCATGAAGCGATGCAGCCCGCCCACCGTGCGCATGATCTCCATGCCCGGGCGCAGATACAGGTGGTAGGTGTTGCAGAGGATCATCGCCGCGCCGAGGTCCTTGAGTTCCTCGGGGGTCATCGCCTTGACCGTGGCATAGGTCCCCACGGGGGTGAACCACGGGGTGGGAACCTCGCCGCGCGAGAATTGCATCGTGCCGGCTCGCGCGCGGCATCCGGGGTCGTTGGCGCTGATCTGGAAGAAGGGCTCGCTCATCGCCGAGCTTATCTAGACCACCGGCGCCCCGGGGCCAAGCACGGGCGCCTTGTTTCGGGCGGGAATTGGCGGTTATTGTTGGCAAATCGCGGAGTTGAAGGTGCCGTCCCAGGGGGGCAGGGCGCCGCACAAGCAGATGCAGATTGAAGTGCTGGGATGCCATTCGGGCTCGATTCAGGACGCCCGCCCGCCGACCCTTCGGTTCGGCGAATCGGTGCTGTTCGACGCAGGGAGCGCGAGCGCGGGCCTGTCGGTCACCGATCAGTACAAGATCGACCACATCTTCCTCACCAGCGCGCACCTTGAGTCCTACCAGGACATCGGTTTTCTCGCCGACAACGTGATCGGCCAGCGTCAGGGCCCCGTGAGGGTGCATGCCTCGCAGGCGAATCTCGATGTTCTCTTCAGGGACTTTTTTAACGACAAAGTCTGGCCCGACTTCACAAAGATCCCGACGCCCGATGCTCCGACGGTTGTGTTTGAAGCATTCGAGCAGGGCGATCGCGTGGCGCTTGGCGGCCTTGGCGTCGAACGCATCGGCGCGCCTGGCGCCGAGCTCTTTGTCTTCTCGATCCCCGGCGCCGCCATCGCATACTTGAGCGGCGATGAGATCCCCGACGCCCTATGGCAGCGCCTTTCCGCCAACGAAGACCTGCGTGCGCTGCTGGTGCCGCTGCGCTTTGGCGACTATGAGTCAGCGCTCGCCCACCGGGCGCACGTGATGACACCCAAGGCGCTGGCCCGCGCGATCGAGGAAAAACTCGGTCGCGCAGAGTTGCCGGTCCTGATTACGAATCTGCACCCGCGCCGCGAACCGGGCGTTGAAGAACAGGCCCACCAGGCGCTGGGAAACCATCCCCACCGCTTCCTGCAAGAAGGCGATCACATCGAGATGAAAGATCCCATGGCCGTCCCGGAGGCCGAATTGACCAGCGCGCACTTTGTCGAACCCGCCAGTTCCCTCACGGGCGGACCGCCTGTGGCTCCCGACGAGACGCTGGTGATCGATGCATCGAACGCCCAGAAGCAGACCCAGATCTATTCGCGTTTCGGGCGCCACTACAACCCCGGCGAGAAGATCTTCGCCGAGGGCGACCAGGGCGCCGAGATGTTCATCATCCAGGAAGGGCAGGTGAAGCTCTACAAGGTCATCCGCGGCGAAAAGCGCGTGCTGGAGACCCTGGGCGCCGGAGAGTTCTTCGGCGAGATGGCGATTCTCAATCACAAGCCCCGAAGCCTTACGGCCGAGGCGGCAACGCCGGTAAAGCTGCTCATCTTCCCGCCCGAGACCTTCGAGGGGCTCGTTGTTTCCAATTCGGGGCTTGCTCACAAGATCATCCGCACCCTTGCCGGACGACTCGAGCGCGCCGACAACCACATCGAGAATCTGCTCTACCGCGACTCGGAGTCGAAACTCGTCAACGCGCTGCTCAAGCTCGTCGAAGACCAGGGGATTCCCGAGGACGACGGATTCAAGGTCAGCCTGGTCCCCAAGGAACTGGCCGAACGGGTGAGCCTGTCCACCGATCAGGTCAAACGCGTGATGGCGCGGCTTGCCAAGAGCGGGATTGTGAAGCTCGACAAGAAATCGCTCCACATCCCGGACGTGCAGAAGCTCGAAAAAACGCTCTCATTCCTGAGCCTGCGCGCCGAGCTGAATATCAAGGAATAACGCTATTCTTCGCGCTTCTTGAGGAAGGCCGCGTAGAAGATCATCGAGCCCAGCCCGAGCAAGGCCAGTAGCAACCCGTAGCGTGCAATCCGGCTGAGTTTCTCGTTCCTTCGCAGCACCGAGAGATTCTCTTCGAGTCCCTTGCGCTGGGTTCCCAGAACCGCGCGCAGCGACTCGACTTCCTCGAAGTCCTTCACGCGCACAACCGCCTCGTCGCAATACATCGCGCGCTTCTTCCAGCGATACTGGGTGATCATTCCAGGGAAGGGGTCGGGATACCAGCCCACGACCGAGAGCTTCAGGTGATAGTCGCCCGGCTCACGCACGACGTCGTCGACGGGAATCGCGTATTGCCAGACCGGTTCGATTTCATTCTGCACGAGCAACGGCGGCCGTGCGTCCCCGCGCGGGTCGAGCCGCCGGTCGAAGAGTTCCCAGGCACTCCAGATGCCGTCGCGCTGCTCCATGCCCGCACTGCCCACGCTCTTGTCGGTCCAGGTCCGGTAGAGGCTCGCCGTGAGGGTCTCGGCCTTGAAGGCGCTGTGCCAGTAGGCGCGCGGTTCCAGTCCCACGCGGATCATTGTCTTTCTGTCTGGATTGAGCCCCATGTGCAGCGGCACCTTCAGGAAGAAAGGCGCCATGGGCCGGTTGCTGCCGTTGATATTTCCCGGCAGGAAACAGGGAATCTTCGCCTCGGGCGGTTCATCGATTTCCCTGATTTCGGAGTCCAGGAACAACAGTTCCTTTTCCAGGTGAACGATCTGCTCGCGATGGGAGCTGTTCATCCGGTCGAACATGCCAAAAAGGACCAAAACAATGATCGGCCCGATGACGTAGATCAGTAGCTGGGAGAATCCCGACGGCGCCCTTTCCGCGGCGCGCCATGCTCCGACGCTGCTCTGGGCCTGCCTTCCCAGCTCACCCAGCATTGCCGTTCCCGGACGCGCATGCGGATGGCGCGCGTACCACTTTTCAAAGACAATTCCGCACGAGATGCATTCATCGCTCTGGGGCTGCGCGGCGCCGCAACTGGGGCAAACGATATCGTTTTCGCCGGGCAGGTCCTCGAAGGGGGTGGCCGCGCGGCGAGGGGGCTCGAGCGGCGCCGGCTGTTGCGCTTCGGGTTCGGGCTGCGACGGGACCTCGGCCGCTACTTCCTGCGCTTCGTCTTCCGGAACATCCGGCTCGAGTTCTTTGGAAAACGTATGGAAGTAGAGTCGAAGCCGCTGCTGCTCGGCTTCGCGGGCATCCTTGTCCAGGCGTCCTGCGCGGTGCAACTCGAGCAGGTAGGTTCGAAAGCTCCCCTGGGAAAAGGCCAGTTCGCGTCCCATCAAAAAGAGTTCGAAGCGGCGCGCGGCCTCGGCATGCAGGGCCTGCTCCTGGGGGTCCGCTGCAAAGCGTCCCAGAATCACCTGGGAGAATCGCGCGAGGCGGTCCTTTTGCTTGGCAGAGAGTTCCACGGCGATCTACTTCGTCGGCTCCATCGAGGGCGCTTCAGGCAATGGTTGTTCAGTCGGCAAGCTCGTTTGCGGCGGCTCGGGGGGCTGGCGCTTCGCATATCCGAGCAGGAAGGGAACGTCCTTGCGCAGCGTTCGGGCGATGCTCTCCACCTGCCGGTAACTCGTGCAGCGCAGAACCGGAGTGGGCACGCAGCCGCCATCGAGTTCGCGGTCCAGCAGCACCGCGCCGTTGGGCCAGACAAGCCGGACCCGCATGTGCGCGACGGCAACCCATTCGCCAAGTCCGACCACTGCCAGGTAGGCAGGCTCGGGCACGATCCCCAGATAGACAGGCTCAACGACCAGCGTGGGCATCAGCGGCTGGGCAGGGGGCGCCTCCAGCGCAAGGGAGTTGATATTGAGTTCGGGAACCAGTTGCTGGGCGAGCATGCGACCGATGGCGCTGTGCACCGTCTGGTAGTTCTGCAGCGCCACGGGATCGAAAAACCACTGATTGTCGTAGGCCTCGGGGATCCAGTCCTCGCGCGTGCCGGCAATGGCCAGATTGATCGGCTGGAGCTCCAACGCGCTCTTGCGGCTGACCTTGAGATACTCGCGCAGCACCTGATCGATGAAGGAACTCAGCGCTTCGCTCTTGGCACGTTCTTCGACCGAGCCGCCGGCATATCCAGCCGACCAGGTGGCGTAGAAAAACTCGTGCTCCCCCTCGCAGGGCTCGGTCGTGATGGCCCGGAATCCATACTGCGCGCGAATCTCGTATTGGATCACCGAATCCTCAATCACGCGGCGGATGTAGTCGTAGCGGCGAATGCACAGATCGGCGCTCTTGGGGGAGAAATCCGAAGGGCCGTCGCGATCGCTGAGCAGCATCTCCAGCGCCTTGGCAAGCGGGTAGGCGTAGTCACGCTCCTCCAGGTAGACCGATTCCTGGGGGTAGACCTGCGCGTCATTCTCGGGGCGGCTGAACTTGATCTGCTCGGGCGCGCGCATGTCGCTCACGCTGAACTCGACCCAGGGCCCGATCCAGGTATCCACGCGTTCGTGCGTGATGTCCCCGCTGTCCATGAACAGCGGAGTCTGATAGTCCACGCGCAGCTCGGCGCAGGCGCCCGCAAAAAGCGAAATCGCCGCAATCAGATAGATGGTTGAAGAACGGATTGCTCTTGGCACCTGGCTCCCGCCTCGCTTGGTTCGGCCCACGCCGGGGACCATAGCACGGGGTGAGGCGGCATCACCAATCGATTGCCAAGCCCC
>JAGRBM010000069.1 GCA_020434085.1 Chrysiogenia bacterium
CGCCTTCTATCGCCAGCGTCTTGATCCCGAGAGCGTGTGGGACCTGGGCGAGGCACATGAAGGCGAAATGCCCGCGCGCACCTGGCCGAGCCAGGCGCCGCGGGTTCAGCTCTCCGCCAAGGGCGGCCGTGCGCGGCGCGGCTGGGCGGTGGTCATCGGCGGGGAAGGGCAGGCGCGCTACGTGCTCGACGGCGAGCCCGGTTACTGGCCCACCGCGTGGACGCAGCTCTGGGAGTCCCGCCGCACCGTGCTCGACTTCACACCGCGCGCGCTGGCGCTGGGGTCGAACCGCTGGCTGGTCGGCCGCGTGGATCCGACCGTTATCGTGGGTACGAAGAGCGAAGGACGCGAGTCGGTGACCGGCGGCTGGGCCCGACTTCGATTTGAGGAAGGGAACGTCGAGGTGGTGCGGCGCTAATTCGTCCGGTCCCCGATGTAGTCGGCCAGGGCGAGCAGGGGCTCGGCCTTCTTGCCGAAGGGGGCGAGTTCCTTCTTGGCCTGCGCGATCAGGCGGGCGGCTTCCTTGCGGGACTTGTCCAGCCCCATGAGTTTGGGGAAGGTGGACTTGTCGTGTCCCTCGTCCGAGCCCGCGGGCTTGCCCAGCGTGGCGGTGTCGGCGGTGACATCAAGAATGTCGTCGACCACCTGGAAGGCAAGGCCGATGCTCCGGCCGTAGCGCTCGAGGGCCTCGCGCTTCTTCGCGCTCGCGCCGCCGACGATGGCTCCCATGGAGAGCGAGGCGGTGAGCAGGGCGCCGGTCTTTGCCCCGTGCAGGGTGCGCAGTTCCTTGAGCGAAATCTGCTTTTTCTCGGCGGCCATGTCGAGAGCCTGTCCACCCACCATGCCGCGCCAGCCGGCTGCGTCACTCAGGACGAGCACGAGCTCCGCGCGCTTCTTGTCGGCAAGCGGCAGCCCGGCCCGGGGGTCGGTCAGCACGGTGAAGGCCTGCGTGAGCAGGGCGTCGCCGACCAGAATGGCCGTGGCTTCGTCGTATTTCTTGTGGGTGGTCGGGCGCCCGCGACGCAAGTCGTCGTCGTCCATGCTGGGCAGGTCGTCATGCACGAGCGAATAGGTGTGGATCATTTCGATGGCGCAGGCGGCCGGGTAGGCGGCCGCGGCCTTACCGCCGACGGCCTCGCACGCGGCCAGCACCAGGATGGGGCGCAGGCGCTTGCCGCCGCCGAGCAGGGCGTACTGCATGGCCTCGCCGAGCTGGCCGTAGCCCTTGAACTTCGCGCGCCGGGCGAGCTCGCGCTCGACGATCTTCTGCTGGCTCTTGAGATACTGGTTGAAAGAGAAGGCGGTTTTCTTAGTCGTCATCGAACAGGCCGCCTCGTTTGGCGGCGTCCTCCAGGTCTTCGGCTTCGATCCCACGCACCTCGGTGGTGCCGTCCTCTTTCTGGAGGAGGACCTCGATGCGCTTCTCGGCTTCGTCGAGTCGTTTCATCAGGGTGCGGGTGAGCGCGATGCCCTGCTCGAAGGATTCCAGCGCCGCTTCCAGGCCCAGTTCCCCCTCTTCGAGGCGGCTTACCAGCGTTTCGAGCTGGTCGAGCTGGTCCTCAAAGGAGGCTTCCTCGTCTTTCGAGGCGGCTTTTTTCGGGGTCTTCTTCGTGGCCACTGGCTCTGCACCTTCGCGGGCACCGGCAGGATCCGGCCCGGTTTCGCTGAAATCGGGGCCGCCCGCTCGGTGTGGGCGGCGATCTTAGCGGCAGGCCCCGGGCGTAGCAAGGCGCCGCGAGGCCCCTTTCGAGAAAAGCGCGTTCCGGAAAAAGCCTGTGATTTTGCTCACTTGATGGAGTCGGGCCCCTTCGCTACGATGGGGGCAACGACAACGCTTCCAGATCGCGTGTGAGGCATCGGCAGGGGGACAGATAACCGAAATTCGGTCACCTGCTGCGTCTTTTGTTTGCGATGGGAGGAGATGCGGTGATTTCACTTCGCAGGCTTTATTCTTCAGTCATTTGCTCCGGATTGCTCGCAACCGTGCTGCTGGCGGCTCCCGCCATGGCGATCGACGCCGATGTGGGCGCCGTTGTGGGGACCGAGGGCAAGTCCCAGCTCCAGTTCGATGAGCCCACCGGGGTCGCCATCGATTCCGAGGGCAACATCCACGTAACCGACAGCGGCAATGCCCGCGTCCAGGTGCTCTCGAGCAAGGGGGCATTCGTCCGTTTCTACGGCAACACCGTGGCGCCCAAGCTCAAGGAGCCCTACGGCATCGCCATCGACCGGGCCGATCAGGTCTACGTGACCGATACCAGCCTGGGACGGGTGTTCGTCTACAAGAAGGACGGCAGCTTCGTGCGCGCCTTCGGCGGCAGCGGGTCCAAGCCCGGACAGCTCAGCGACCCCAAAGGCATCGCCGTCGATTCCCAGGGCCAGGTCTACGTCGCCGACTACGGGAACGACCGGGTGAGCGTCTTCACCAGTGAAGGCCTGTTCCTCTACAACATCGACTCCACCTGGAGCACCAAAACCAGAATCGAAAAGCCTGTGGGCGTGGCGGTCGACCCCGCCGACGATGTCTACATCATCGACAAGGGTCGCGGCGTGCTCGTGCAACTCGACCGGCGCGGCGATTACAAGCGCGCGGTGCTGGGTTCCTCTCTTGGATTCCGTGAGCCACTGGCCATTGCGGTGGACCGCTCGGGTTCGTTCGCCATCATGGATGGGCGCAAGGACTCGGCCGGCCACTGGGCCCAGGATCTGCGTCCCTTCAACCCGCTTGGCGTCGAGGGGCGCCAGCCCGGCCAGTTCGATGACGCGCAGGGCATCGCCTTCGACGACGCGCGCGATACCGTGGTGGTGGCCGATACCGGCAACAACCGCGTCCAGATCTTCAAGCTCCGCCGCCGCGAGTTCGACCAGCCGATGCCCTCGCTGGCGCCCGAGTTGGTGATTCGGCTCGTTGGCACGTTCAAGAGCCCGGCCCGCGACCTGGCCGTCATGGACCGTGAGCGCTTCTTTGTCTCCGTTCCCAAAGAGCGCAAGATCCAGCTTGTGGACATGAACGGTGCCCCGCGCCTTGAAATCACCGAGCCCGAGGACGCGCCCGGCTATCTCAAGGAGCCGGTTGGCGTTGCCTTCAACGGCTCGATGCTCTTCGTCTCCGACTACGGACGCGGTGACATCAAGGTTTTCAACGACAAGGGCGTGTTCCAGTACAAGTTCGGCCAGTCCGGCAGTGACCCGGTGGAGTTCGATGAGCCCACTGGCATGGATTTCGCGAAGGGCGATATCTACATCGCCGATTCCGACAACGACCGCATCCAGGTGCTCAGCGAGCGCGGCCTGATTCGCCGCGTGATCAAGGGCGGCGGCGGCAGGGAACTCGATTCGCCCCGCGATGTGGTGGTCGGCCCCGACGGTGCCATCTACGTGGCCGACACGGGCAACCACCTGCTGCGCAAGCTCAACCCCGGCGGCACGCCCGTGTTCTCCAAGGGTGGCGAGGGATACGGCCGCGGCCGCTTCCAGAGCCCGCGCGGCGTGGCCCGCGACAACGACGGCTACTACTACGTGCTCGATGCCAACGGCATCCAGATCTACGACCAGACCGGAGAGTTCGTCACGCGCTTTGGCGCCGGCGACATCGAAGGCGAAGGCGCGTTCAAGGCGCCGACCTGCCTGGACATCGATGCCAGCAAGGGCGCGCGGCTCTTCGTGTGCGATCCCGAGCAGAACCTGGTTCATGTCATCGACGTGCTGCGCGTGCCCAGCGCGCCGCGCGATGTTTCCCTGGCCTCCATCGAGGGGGCGAGCAAGCTGAGCTGGAAGGCCGGCGAGGAGAGCTACCGCAAGGAATTCGTCGTCTACGTCGGCGAATCCGCCGACGGCCCCTGGGCGGAACTCGGCACCAGCACCTCGAACGACTACACGCTCCAGTATCCGCTGGACAAGCCTGGCACTTTCTTCCGGGTTGCCGCGCGCAGCCACGCTGATCTCGAGAGCGCCCGCAGCGCGCCGGTCGAGGACAAATATCGCCGCGGCATCAACGCCTACGAGGCCGGCGATTACGCGGCGGCCATCGCCGCTTTCGATGAGCAGCTTCTTTCCGTGCCGGGCCACCCGCCCAGCATGCTCGGCAAGGGGCGCGCGTTCGGCAAGCTGGAGAAATTCGACGAAGCCACCAACGTGCTCACCGATCTCTCGCGGCAGGAGGGCTGGAACGACAAGGCGCTGCTGGCACTGGCGCAGGTCTTCCTCGCCGCCGACAAGGTGCAGGCCGCCGACGACAACGTGCGCAACGTGGTGCAGTCGAGCCCCGAGAATGCCGAGGCCTGGCGCGTCTTCGCGCAGGTGGCGATCCTGCGTGGGCTCTATGAAGATGCGATCGAGCGCGCCAACCGCACGATCCAGCTTGAGCCCGACAATCCCGATTCCTACCTGATTCTTGGCGATGCCTACATGGCCAAGCGCATCTATACCGATGCGCTCAAGAATTATAAGGAAGCCTATGAGCGCGATCGCCAGAACGTGCGCGTCTATATCAGCATGGGCACTGTGTTTCAGAATCTGGCCGACACCGAGAACTCGGTCAAGGCGCTCAAGTATGCCGCCAAGCTCGACCCCAAGAACGCCCGCCTGCTCGTGCAGATCGCCCAGATCTACTACGACGGCGGCGATCCCCAGAGCGCGCGCGGGATGCTGCGCGACGCGGCGGCAATCGATCCGGGCCTCGCATCGGTCGATGTGCTGATGGGCCGCATTGCCTTTGACGCCGGCAACTATGAAGCGGCGCTCTCGTCCTTCCAGAAGGCCGAGCCCAAGGAGCCCAACAACCTGGAGATTCAGCTCTACACGGGACTTGCCTACCAGAAGCTCGGCAAGAAGGCCGAGGCCGAGTCGACCTTCCAGAAGGTGATCACCCTGACGCCCGAGCAGGTGGGCCCGCTCACCCGCCTGGGCAAGACCCTGATGAAGCACAAGCTCTACGATCAGGCGCTCGATGTCTTCGACAAGGTCTACCGCCTCGACGCACAGAGCCCGGACGCTCCGCGCTACATGGGCGAGGCTTATCTGGCCATGAAGCGCCTGCCCAACGCGATCAGCAAGCTTGAAGAAGCCTCGCGCCTCAATCCCAACGACGCCGAGTGCCACTACCTGCTGGGCAAGGCCTATCTGGCCGCCAATGTGCAGGCCAAGCCGGTTGCGCAGCTCAAGCTTGCAAGCTTCATCGATCCGCGCCGCGCCGAATATTTCATCGCGCTGGGCCAGGCCTACATGCGCGACAAGGAATGGGCGAAGGCGGTGGCAGCCTATGCGACCGCCCGCGAAATCGATCCGCGCGACGATCAAATCGTTCGTTACTACAAGGAAGCCCGCACGAAGGCCGATGCGGCGCCGCGCTCGGGCGGCGGCCCGGTCGAAGCCGAAGACATCAGCTTCCAGACCGTCAAGCAGTCGAGCTTCCGTGACTACGCAAACGGTTCCTTCGCGACGGTGTATCTCAAGAACAATTCCCGCCAGAAGGTGGTGAAGATCAAGGTGAGCCTGATGGTGGAGGGCTTCATGAGCTTCCCCGACGAGGAATACCTGACCTCCCTGAACGCCGGGCAGACTCGCAGCATCGAACTGGGCGGCAAGTTCAACCAGGCAGCCATGGACCTGCGCAAGGACGTCTACACGCTCGCGGAGATCCGGATCGAATACTTCTTCAACAAGCGTCCGATCAAGGAAACCATCTTCGAACCGGTGCAGATCCAGGCGGATCTCAACTCCGGCGGCGCGGGCGGGCTGGCTCCCTGAGCGGGGTTTACGCAAACAACAAAAAGGGCGCGACCGGTGGTCGCGCCCTTTTTCGTTTCAGGCGTAAAGCGCTTTGCGATCAGATGCCGCCGCTGATACCGGCGCGACGGATTCCGTGCGGCACGCTGCCGACGGATTCGCCCTCGTGCAGGAGCTGGGTCTGCACGCAGGTCAGCGCCGCGATGCGGAAGATGTCGTCCACACTGGCGTCACGCTGCAGAATGTTGATTGGCTTGTTCAGGCCCAGCAGGATCGGGCCGATGGACTCGGCATCGGCAAAGCGATGCATGATCTGGTAGCCGATGTTGCCGGCCGAGAGATTCGGGAAGACAAGCACGTTGGCATCGCCCTGAATGCGGCTGAACGGGAAGTCCGCCGCCACGTCGGGGTCGGTTGCCGCATCGAACTGCATCTCGCCGTCGATGATGAAGTCGGGGCGCAGCTCGCGAACGATGTTGGCCGCCTCCTGCACCTTGTGGGAATACATGTTGTCGACCGAACCGAAGTTCGAGAACGAAAGCAGCGCGATGCGCGGGCTGTCGATGCCGAAGTGCTTGGCGGCATCCGAGGCCAGCAGGGCGATCTCGGCAACGGTCTCGGCATTGGGCTCGATGTTCACGGTGGTGTCGGCGAAGAAGAGCACCTTCTGCTTGAGCACCAGCATGTAGACGCCGGCGGCCACGGTGCGGTTGGGCTGAAGGCCCACGATCTGCAGCGCCGGGCGAAGCGTCTCGGAATAGTTGCGCGTCAGGCCGGCGACCATGCCGTCGGCATCGCCGCGCTTGACCATCATGGCGCCGTAATAGGCGCGCCGGCGCATCCAGCGAAATGCCTCGGATTCGATCATGCCCTTGCGCGAGCGTGCCTCGCACAGATCCTTCACGTAGTCGGGAACCCGGCTGCTGGTGCGGGGGTTGATGATCTCGACGTCGGCCGGATCGATGTCCAGGCGCTTGAGTTCGTTGTTCACCATCCCATCAGAATGGGACCGACCGCCTGGGCGTTGCCGAGGCGCTGCAGCAGTTTATAGGCCACGTTTCCGGCCACCAGGTTGGGGAAAATCAACACGTTGGCCCCTCCCTTGCCGGCCAGGGGAC
>JAGRBM010000070.1 GCA_020434085.1 Chrysiogenia bacterium
CAAGTCAAAGCAATCGGAGTCCCCCTTCGGCAATGGCGCTCTTTCCCCAGGACAAGCAGATCGTGATCGTCGGCGGCGGCTATGCGGGCATCCATGCCGCGGCCGTGCTGGCCTGGCGCCTCAAGGGCAAGACCGGCGTGCGCGTCATGCTGGTTTCCGATCGCGAATACTTCCTCGACCGCTGCCGCCTGCATGAGGCCGCCGTGCGCGACGCGGCCATCTGCTATCCGCTCGCCCCCATGTTCGCCGGCACCTGCGTCGATGCCTCGCTCGGCAGCGTCGATCGCATCAACCTCGAAGAGCGCCGCCTTCACGTGGCGCATCCCTCGCACGGGTACGAGATCCCCTTCGACGCGCTCTTCGTTGCGACCGGTGCGACGCCCAACGACTTCGGCATCCCCGGCGTCAAAGAGCACGCGCGCTTCCTCTCTTCCTATGACGACGCCGTGGCGATTCGCGCGAAAGTCGAATCGCTTGAGGGCGGCAATGTCATCGTCGTGGGCGGCGGGCTCACTGGCATCGAACTGGCCGCGGAGCTGGCGGAACTTGCGCGCGCCGATGACACCGGCGCGCCGCGCTTCCACGTCACGCTCCTTGAGGGCGCCGAGCGTCTGCTGCCGGCCTGCGATGAGCGCGAGGCCAATTACTGCCACGAGCGCCTGAGCCGCATGCGGGTGAGCGTGCGCACCCGGGCGCAGGTCGAGCGTCTCGAAGAAAAGAGCGCGCGGCTCAAGGACGGCACCCAGCTTCCCCACGACCTGGTGGTCTGGTGTGCGGGCATCGCCGCAAGCGCGCCCGAGGGCCTTGCCGCCGCGCGCACCGACCGGGCCGGGCGCATCGAGACCGATGACCTGCTGGAGCTGCGGCGCGAGCCCCTGCTGCTGGCCGGCGGCGACCTCATCAGTTGCACCCCCGCCGGGGCCGAGGGCCCGCTGGCGGCCAAGGCCATGTGGGCCGTCCAGATGGGCGAGTACGCCGGGGAGGCGCTTGCCGCCTGGGCCCTTGGCGAGGACGCGCCCGCCGCGCCGGTCTTCCAGGACAAGGGCGAGCTCATCAGCCTGGGGCAGCGCGACGCCTGCGGGATCGCCCAGGTGGGCCCCGTGCGCCAGTTCCTGAGCGGCTTCCCGGCCGTCCTGCTCAAGGATGCTTCGCTCACCTACCACTTGTGGGGCCTCGCAGGCCGCACGGGCGTCGCCCCCGGCGCCCAGCCAGTGATTCCGCGCACTTAGCACTTCCCCAGTCATTTCAATGCCTTGCGACTCGGTGCGTCAAAAATTACGCTATCGATGAACACTATTTAACAAAAAAATTGAACCTATGGAGTTGATATCTGCCTCTTACTGCATAGAATAACTACGTAGAAAGGAGGGGCAGGAAATGAACTCCCCCATGAACCGCACAACGACCGACACCGCCCTCTCCAACGATACTGGCTATCTGAGCCCGCTGGAGTCCTATCTGGCGCCCACGCTGCTCTCCGACGCCGACCACCCGCGGGTGAGGAATCTGGCCGAGGAGCTCACAGCAAAGGCCACAACCGACGCCGAGAAGGCCGAGCGCCTCGTCCATTTCGTGGCCGAGCGCATCGCGGCCCAGCTCCCGGGCACCGGCGACGAAACGAGTGCCTCGCGCACACTGGAGCTTGGCTACGGTCACGAGACCGCCAAGGCCACGCTTCTGGTCGCGCTGGCCCGTGCCGCTGGCATCCCGGCGCGCCTGCACTTCGCGCGCTTCGACAAGTCGCTCATGCGCGAGTTCCTGCCCGGATGGGCCTGGGGCCTCTGGCCCGACACGGTCGCCACCGGCTGGGCCGAACTCTACGTGGACGGGCGCTGGCAGCCCCGTCCCGATGCGGCCTACGACGCCGACATGCTGCATGCGGCCAAGCGCTACCTGGCAGAACGCGGCCTCTCCTACGGCGTGGGCCTCACACTCGAGCCCGGCGCCGGCGCAGGCGGCTGGACCAGCCAGCTCGCCAAGCGCTTCCCGCTGGTCTCCGACGACGGCATCTACCGCGACGCGATGGACTACGTCTGGAGCGAGGCCTACCCGAACACGCGGCGTCACTCGGTGATCCGCTGGTTCCTGGGCCCCTGGGGTCGCAATGAATGCGCCCGCCGCCAGCGCGCCATCCGCGAAGCCGGCCGCGACTACGAGGCGATCGCGGCTTAAGACAATCAACTTCACAGGCCGGGGTGAGCTTCTCCTCCTACCCCATTCCCCAAAGCCCCTGCCTGTGTCTTCCCACACGCGGCGTCTCCCTTCCCCACGGAGGGAGGCGCCGCTGATTTTTGTACACTCCCTTTCACCTCTCCCATTCAGGGAGAGGTCGAGCGAAGCGAGGGTGAGGGTGCAATGCCGGTACAAGCCTTTCACCCTCACCCGCCCTCCCGGGCACCCTCTCCCTGAAAGGGAGAGGGGTAGCGCGGACCCTTCGGCAGGCTCAGGGCAGGCGTGGACGTGGACGTGGACGAAAAGATGGAACCACAGATGGCCACGGATGAACACGGATGCCGATCAGGCATCGGCCGTTTCCTTGTCGAGATCGTCGGGGGCGTATTTGGGAAGATGGCAGTTCCGGCATGCGCCGATCCTTGAGGGCCCGCGCCACCGCGTCCCCCACTTTTCCCCGCAGCTAGGACAACGCATGCCCCACAAACATTCTCCGACGTAGCCGAATCCAAAGATGAAGATCCAGATTTCCGCCCAGATCATCTGCTCCGGGACGCCGAACGTCATATCCGCCACGCTGGTGATAATGAAGAACAGCGTCAGCGCCGATCCAACTCTCAAGGTTCGGCGATAGCCACGCCACGCCTCGTAATACGCATCCCCCGGCTTGAGATCGCGGTAGCGGTATCGGGTGGGGTTAGTCATCCGTTTCCGTTTTCTGAAGAACTGGCACCCACCGCCTCTAATTCTCCCAAGAGAGCCGCAATGCGATCTTCATCCAAATTCAGCCACCAATCGAGCAATCTCTTGGCGAATTCGCGATTATGATTGGGCTGCCTCGGTTGCTCCATGACCATCGGCTCAACATCGTCAAGATACTCGGTCAGTTCATCCTCACTTGTCGCACCTGCCGTGAGCATTCCTAGAACGATCGGCGAGAAGGCGTGCCACTCATGGACCTCTCCATTGTCCGAATAAGTCGGATGCCACTCATTCAGAATTTCACTCAATTCAAGCGTCGCAGCATCAATGTGCTTTGGTCTATCCGGGAACGACTCAAATGCCCTCAGAAATTCCTCCTCATCGATCAACTTGCGAACTGTCGCTTCAATAACCTCCTTTGTGAGGCGCTGAACGAAAATCGGGTAAGAGGCCCAAAAATACAGCCCCGCTCCACACTCCCCGGTCTTCTTGTCCTTTTCCATCAAGTGAAGGAGATTTCCCACCGTAAAAAACGTTGCGCCGAAGCGTTCGCCAGTTTCAAACTCCACTTCAACATCTTGGTTGTCGTTCTCGTCATCATCAGCGAACTCAGTAAACGTAACAACGCGGTATTGAACACCCTTGGGATTGAAACTCACCCTTCCCCCTTTTCCGGGTCATCCGGCGCCCATTTGGGAAGGCCGCAGCGAGCACAAGTTGAGCGATACACAAGGCCGCCATACCACCACATCCGATTGTAGGCGCGCTTACAACGCGGACATGGGCTGTATTGATACAGCAAAGCCAAAATAAACACGCAGATTCCCGCGAGTGAAATCAGCATCTTGGCGGCCAGGGGAACGCCGAAATGATCAATGACCATACCGACACCTGCGCCTGCAACAAATGCGAACATTGCGGAGAAGAAAGCACACTCGCGCTGGTACACCCGCCGCCACGCCTCGGAATACGCATCCCCCGGCTTGAGGTCGCGGTAGCGGTAGTTGGCGGGCTTATTCATTGGCCGATTCCGCCGGCTGGGAGCCCAGCCGGTGTTCCACAATCCACGTGTGTACGAGCCGCGATGCGCCGTCCCAGAGGATCGTGATGTTGCGGTCGGCGGCCTGTGGCACGCCGGCCATGTCGGTCTGCGCCGCCTCGCCGTATTTTTCCATGATGTAATTGCGCAATGCGATTTTTCGAACGATGTGAGGCATGGGCCGACGTTGGTCCATTACGGGCGAGTCATAACCCCAGGTGCCAAGTTCTTCCGCCGTATACTCAAAGCTCTTGGGCGTGACCTGGTAGGTGCGGCGCATCTTGTCGATGTCGTCGATGATCGACAGGTAACCGAGAAACAGGACTGGGGCATGTAGAACGAGGCCGATGGGTTCGCCCGCTGCCTCGCGCCTGCGAGCCGCGACCATGATTTCGAGTGCGAGCCGGTCGGCATCGAGTTCCTGACGCCAGGTGCGCGCGGGCTCGGTTACCAGAAGGCCGTTGGTCACACCCTCGACAGGCGGATCGAGCGGATGGCCCAGGTAGTGGTGCGCCATCAGGTGGGCCACTGCGAAGAGTTCGGCAGAGTGCACCAGGGCACCCACCAGATGAATGTGATCTTTCTTGATGTTGTAGTGCTCACTCGTCCCCAGCACGCCGACGTGTTCGAGTGCCAAAAGGTAGACGCGCATGAATGCTTCCCTCTGTTTCTTTTTGGAAAAGCCATCGATCGTCAGATCGACTTCCATGGTCTCGCGCCCCTTCTTCCGGGTCGGAAAGGTTTCGATGGCGACCTTCGTCATTTCGTGGGTCAGCGTAAACAAACCGCCCCCCAGCGCGAGGATGGGGCGCCCTTCATCGGAAAGCTTCGTCGTCAGGAATTCAGGCCGGTTGGTCGGCAGGGTTCCGAAGGCGGGACTGCGCATGGAATACCCCATCGGGCCCGCAACCCGCTCGACCTCGGCCACCATGCCACCCATCAGGCCGTACCAGATCTCGTCCTGGTAACAGGTCGGGGAATTGCGGTTCCAGTTCTGCCGGACGTGCTCGGTCAGCTCGGCATCGCTCACCCCGCCGTGTGCATTCAGGTTCAGACCGACCAGGGCAGCCTCCAGGTTCCTGTGGAAACCCCGGAGCATTTGCGCGCTGATATTGCCGTAGCGGGTGCCGAGGAAAACCTTGTCCTGCAGCTTTTCCAGGTAGAGATACTCCGGGCTGTTCGCCACGCTGCAGGCACTCGACTTGATCCACTCCTGCACGCGGGGCGGATATTCCGCGGCTTTGCGCGCACACCCGGATACTGCCAACAGCGAGAGGGCGATCGCCAGAAACCACTGTTTGTTCCATGCCCTCACGCCGCCACTCTCTTTCGCATGCACGGATCCCGGTTCATTGTCTTTCGCGTTAGCTGGAGAATACCCCGTGCCACCATCCCTGTCATCCCGAGGCCGCAGGCCGAAGGATCTCAACGTGCGACCCGGCGGCGACGGTCATGCGGGTTCGCTCTCGGCGCAAGCCGGTTGGGATTCTTCGCTTCGCTCAGAATGACAACATGAAGAACTGCCCGCCGCCGTCCACCCCGTTCGTCCTGAGTAGGCGCGAAGCGCCGTATCGAAGGGCCTGTCCTGAGCCGCGCCGAAGGGCAAATGGGCCTCGGCACACCGGGGCTGTCGATCGCCCTTCGATACGCATCGCGTTGCGCGATGCTACTCAGGACGAACGGTTTTGCTTTTCGGTCCTTTGCTATTGTCGTCTTCTCTCTCCTTCCTCGCGATCTCATTTCCGTGATTTTTTTTGCTGAAGGCTGCGGGCGGTTACGGCGGGCCGCGTCCGGGGGAGTCGGCGCGGCATTCGTAGGCGGGTTGCGTGGGGTGAGACTCCGAATCGTGCACGTGCACGTGCTCGTGCACGACTTCTTCGGCGGGCGGCGTCTTGGGGCTGTCGTCGGTTGCCTCACTGCTCGGGCGGCCCACTCTCCTTGCGGCGTCGCGGGTTCTTGCGAGCAGGGTACGTGCGGCGCGGAGCTGGATCTCGGGGCCTTCGCCCTCGATGACGGCGGCGAGGAGCTGAGCCCAGGCGTGGCTTTTGAGCTGGCCCTCCACACTGGTCACGTTGCCGGCCTTGTTGAGGATCTCGACGAGGCCCGCGGTCATGTCGGTGCAGATGCCCGATTCGCGATTGAGACGATTGATGTCGACGAGCGCCATGTTCGCCCGGGCGCGCTGCTCATTGGTTGCGGGGCGGCTCGAATCGGGAACCTCGGCGAGCGCCTCGTCGAGGACGCGGGCGGCGCGCATGCGCAGTTGCCGGTCGGGCGCGCGGTTGCACACGGTGGAGACCATCACGAGCGCCCGGATGCGACAGACCGCCGCGCGCGGGTCTTCGAAGAGCGGGCCGCGCGTGCGGCTCCATTCATCGAGAAAGTGATCGCTCAGGCTGAAGCGTTGTTCCTTTGCCATCTTCGGGAGCCCTCCCTTGAAGAAGAGTTTCCCATGGCGGCGTGACAGGGGGCGTCACAGTTGCGAAGTGAGACAGCTACTCATTCCCTGCTCCCCCGCGCCGGGGGAGCTGTCGCCGGAGGCGACTGAGGGGGTCGTGGCAGGGCGATCAGACTTCAGAAAGGGAGCAGCGTGCCGGCACCGGCACCCCCTCAGCCCGGCGTTGCCGGACAGCTCCCCCGGAGGGGGAGCAGGGAGTTGGAGTTCAATCAGATTTTGCTGGACTCAGCTCTCGCTGGAATCGGGATCGGTCTCATCGAGGGTGTCGTCGTCTTCGTCGTGGATGGTCAGCGGCAGGCCGGTCAGGTCCTCGGCGCGGGCCAGGGTCTGCTCGATGGCGCGGCGGAAGGCGCTGCCGGCCGGAAGGCGGTCGTAGAGTTTCTTGATTCGCTCTGCCGTGTCCATGGGCGCCTCTCCCTTCCGGCTCTCCGGTGCTGCGTGGCCTGCGGCGGGGCGCAAAACCCCCTCCGTGAGGCCCGGGAGCCCCCGTGGGCCCCGAAAATCAACCGCCGTTTTATTCACGATGCTTTCCACCTATGATAAGGAGTGTTGCGCGTGCCAGCAAGGCGCGTTGCATCAATGGGCCAGATACCCATAATGGGACGCAGGCGGGGCAATTGGCGCATTGAAGCGCGCGGCCTGCGCGCGCTTTGGCAGATGGAGGATCGACACACGTGATCAACTACCAGGTCCAGACCCTCGACGAGGACGTCAATCCGCTCACCTACGAGCGGCCCTACATGTCCAACCTCCGCATGCTGATCTCCATTCTCGGCGAGACCTATTACGTCGCCAAGAACGTGACCGACCACACGGTGGGCTTTACCGAGCGCCTTGTATTCGGCGAGAAATACCTCCACCAGCGGCTCAAGGAATACAGGGGACAGAAGCGCATCGCGTTTCTCTATCACGGCTACTTCCAGGCGCGCGCGGGCTACGAGCGCATGGAGCACTTTCTCGAGAGCGAGCTGTTCAACATCTTCGCCATCTCGGGCGGCTACCAGCCCTACAGCCAGGACATCCGCCTCTCGGCCGAGCACGAGGCGCACATCCTCGAGTACGTGCTCTCGCAGACCGATGCCGAGGAAGTCTTCCTCATCGGCCACAGCCAGGGCGGGCTGGTCATTCGCTACATGCTCCAGAAACTGGGGCTCGCAAAGAAGTATCCCCAGATCTCCAAGGCGATCACCCTGCACACCCCGCACATGGGCACGTGGATCGCGACCGCGGGAATCGCCCACAAGGGGATCACCTCCACCATCGAGCGCATCGTTCCGGGCTTTCCCAAGATCCGCGGCGAGAGCGGCATCCAGATGATTCCGGGCAGCGCCTTCCTGCGCGATCTCAATTCCCAGCCGCTTCCCGAGAACATCGGCTGGACGAGCATCTACAGCTACGTCGATCCGCTGGTGTGGCCCGCACGCTGCGCGCGCATGCCCTATCCGGAGGCGACCAACATCCTGCTCAAGAAGATCGGGCACGTCAGCCCGCTCTACAACATCCAGGTCTTCGAGCTCATCCTGAAGACCATGCTGCTGACCCCCAAGGGCCAGCGCACCGACGACTCGACCATCATCGATCGCGACGTGCTCATGCGAAAGCGGCTCCAGAAAATGGGACGCAAGTTCGAGGAATTCGTGCAGAGCTCGGACTGAGGCCGGCTCCCGCGACCAGAAAAAGGGCGACGCATGCGTCGCCCTTTTTACGTTATCGTGCCACTCAAACCGTTCGTCCTGAGTGCGTTGCGTAGCAACGTGTATCGAAGGGCGGTCGACAGCCTCGACACCTCCAGGCCCGTTGGCCCTTCGATACGGCGCGTCGCGCCTACTCAGGACGGACGGGGCGGGGGTGCGGCAGCGCCCTAACCCTCGAGCGCCGCGCGCAGTGCCTCGGCATGTGCGCGCGGGAGCCCCGGCGGGCTGACCAGCACGCGGCCGCTTGCGAGGGCTTCGACGCGCATGTCGGCGCCGACTTCCTCACCCAGGGCGGCGGCCAGCCCTCCGGCCTCGCCTTCGAGCGAGATGAAATAGGAGGCCATGCTGGCACCGTCGCCGAGAATCACATGATAGAACAGGCGCCCGCCGATGCGGCACTTGTGGGCGTTGTGAATCATCCAGCCCGTGCGCGTCAGACGCGCCTCCACGGGCTCGGGCACGAGCGCGCGGTCGAGCTGCTCCTCGTGCTCGGTGCGCAGGTGGCCGTCTTCACCGGCGAAGATGGCATGGATGCAGTGGTGGTGCTGACCCGCGAAGTCCGAAGCGTGCAGCAGCGCG
>JAGRBM010000071.1 GCA_020434085.1 Chrysiogenia bacterium
AGCTCATCAACAAGGTCGATGAAAACGGCAAGCCGCTCGACGAGTCCTTTACCCAGGACGACGCCAAGCTCCTGCAACTCATTGGCTCGCAGGTGGCCAAGGCCGTTCACGTCACCCAGCTTCGCACCGAACAGGAGCGCAACGAGCGTCTGGCGACCATCGGCCAGATGATCTCGGGCCTGATGCACGACATGCAGACCCCGATGACCAGCATCGTGGGCTTTGTCGAGCTGATGGGGCTTCCCGACTGCGACGCCAAGGAACGCGAAGAATTCTCCGAGATCGTCAAGAAAGAGGTCGATCGTCTGACCCAGATGATCCGCGCGCACCTGGACTTCGCCAAGGGCAAGACCGACATCCTGCTTAAGAAGATGGGTGTCGGGAAATTCGTCGAGGACATGGTCAATTTCCTCGAAAAGGATTTCAAGGAAAATCACATCGCGATCCGCACCGATCTCGATTACCGCGGCATGATTCGCGTCGACGAGTCGAAGATCCGCCGCGCCTTCTACAACCTTGCGAAGAACGCCAAGGAAGCGATGCCCGATGGCGGCACGCTGACCATCACGACGACCGAGCGCGAGGGCAACGTGCGTTTCCGATTCACCGATACCGGCGGCGGCATTCCCGAGGAAATCCGGCCCAGGCTCTTCGAGAGCTTCGTTACCTTCGGCAAGGAAAACGGCACGGGCCTTGGCCTTGCGCAGGTAAAGAGCGCCGTCGATCAGCACGGCGGGACCATCGAGGTCGACAGCGCCATCGGCAAGGGCACCACCTTCACGATCACCCTTCCCATTGGAGACTAGTGCCGGGGTGATCAAGCCGGATGTCATTCTGAGGGGCGCATCGCGACCCGAAGAATCGCGTCCAAGCCGGCTCCAACCGATTCTTCGCTACGCTCAGAATGACATGAAAAAATTGGGTGTATGATGACTTCCGTGATGGACTTCACCCGAAGCGACCAGCGAAACCTCCTGATCCTTACCCTCGTTGCGGCCGCGTTGCGGCTGGCAATTCCAGGACAATCAGCGCTCTCGTGGGACGAGGCCCAGCGGCTGTTGTGGTCGCTCGATTCTTCGCTCACGCTTCGTGAGGCAGCCATCGGTCACGTGGGTGCGGCCGGGCACGTCATCATGGAGCGCGCGCTCGCCGCAATCACGCGAGAGCCCTGGGTGCTGCGCCTGCAGGCCGGCGTCGCGGGCGTGCTTGCCGTGCCGCTGCTCTACCAGATCTCGCGCCGGCACTTTTCAAAAAACATCTCGCTCATCGCCGCGTGGCTGCTGTGTCTCTCGCCGCTGCATCTGGCCTATTCGCGCCAGGCAGAGGAATATGCCTTTGCCGCTTTCTTCGGCGTGCTCGCGTTGGGTCTTGCGCTTGAGCTCGCACGCACGCGCGAGGTTTCGATCAACCTGCTCTCCATCGCCGCGCTCACCGGCGTGCTGGGTTTTCTGCTGGGCGGCTCGTTCCTGCTGCCGTGGTGGCTGGCACTGGCAACCGGTGTCCTGCTTTTCGGCGGGCGCGAGCTTCCGCCGAAGACCCGCGTCTATCTCGCACTCTCGCAGGTGCCGCTCCTCATTGTGGTGGTCTGGGTGAGCGCGCCGTGGGGAACGCAGCAGGGCGCGTCGAGTTACTTCTCCGAAGTGGTCGGCACCCTGGTTTTCGATTCGATCCGCTTTGCGCCGGCCGGCGTGCTCACAGATCTCATCGCGCAGGTGGGCGTGTGGCTCTGGCAGGGAACGCCGCCGATGCTGCTGGAGCTTGCTTCTTACGCATTGGCCGCGCTCATCATCGCGCTGTGCGTGCTGGGTCACCGGCGTCTTCGCTCCCAGGGCGGAAAGCAGGCGGCGCTTGTTGCCTGGAGCGTCGCGGTCGCGCCGATGCTGCTCTCGCTCGCATTGTGGGCGCGCTTTGGTGAGGTCTCGCTCTTCTCGCGCGCCCTGCTGCCGGTGGTGCCGGGGCTGCTCCTGCTCGTAGCTGCCGGCGTGATGGCCGCGCCCCAGTGGCTGCGGACCATTGCGGCGGGAAGCCTGGGACCGCTCATTCTGGTATCCAGCACGGCGATCCTGTTGGGCAATCACCCCGCGCATCCGCACTACTTCGAGCAGGCGGTCGCGCGCCTGCGCGCGCAGGCTGCCAAGGGCGAGGAGCTCTACGTTCATCCCGGCGAGGCCGCCGGGGTTTTCGCCGCCGCCGCGCCCGATGCGGCCGCGCACCTGCAGGCCGTCGCCCAGACGGGCAGCTTCACCCTGCACGCGGGCGGCACGCTCGCTCACGCATTGACCGAGCAGGAACTCGCGCGCTGGCCCCAGTGGATCGCCGCGCGCGGGGGCTGCCTGCTCAGCCTGCACCCGCTGCTGCGCTGGCGCGATCCCTCCGGCAAGCTCGCCATGGCGTTGCACGAATCACACGGCTATCAGGACGCCGCCATCGGCCCGCCGGTGAGCATTTCGTGTCCGGCTGCAAAGGCGACAGGAGATTAGAATGGAAAGTCGTCACGCATTGAGCGCGGGGCTGGTTGTTTTACTCGCTCTCCTCGTGCCAGCCGGGTTCGCGAATGCCGGTGGAGCCGAACCCGCGCCCGTCTCGCGAGCCACAATCTATTACGCGTGGGCAGAGGACCAACGACCCACTTCCGACTCCTTTGAACAGATCGCGGAAAAATGGAACTGCGTCTTTGAGTTCGATGCCGATTCGGATGAGTTGCGCACGCTCCGTTCCGCATTCGGGAATGCAACAGATGGAGAATTCGCGGAGAAGCGCACTCGTGCGAAGGTGCAGTTCGCGGACGGGCGCATTGTTCTGATCGACGCAGTCGGGGGAATCCGGGAGGAGCCTGGAGGCAGAACCAGAAAACTGATGCCTGGGGATTTCGAAGTGGTGAAGCGCCTCTTCCTGTCATTAAAAGCGGGTAATGAGTGCGGAAAACACATGCTGGACCAATGGGATCCCCGATATATTCGGCGTGTTGAGAATCCCTACATCTCCGGATGCGAAATCCCCAAGGATGGAAGCGAGCTGCCCTCGCGCGAGGAAGCGAAGAAACGCAGAAGCGAGTATCTGGCCCGCGCCAGGAAATATCTTCTCGACAAGATTGGCCTGGTGGGCGATGAGGGATTCGACATCAACTGGATGGGCTGGGATCACGGAAGCTGCATCTACATCCAGTTTGAGCGGAAGTGCGTGCAGGACGGGCAGCCCTGTTCGCCGCTGATCCTTCATCACGAGATCTATGGTGTCTATGTGCGGAAGGCAGATGCTTCCCTCGTGTATATGACGTATCCGCCCCGGCGGGCCGAAAAGCCCGCAGACCCCTGATTCCGGTTTCCATCACAAATGCGCAGCAGCCCCGATAGACCCCAGCCGCGCGCGGGCGTTATGATTGTCCCATGACTTCGGTGGAATCCCACTTTGAGGCCGCGGCCGCCAGTTACGGCGAGCGCTCGGCGTCCGGGCTCTGGGCGCGTGTGCGTTCGCGCGAGCGTGCGGCTGTGCTCGAACTGCTCGCACCGCGCGCTGGCGAAGGTGTGATCGACGCCGCCTGCGGCGCGGGCTACTACGCGTTGGCGCTGCAGGAACGAGGCTGCCGCGTCACCGGTGTCGAT
>JAGRBM010000072.1 GCA_020434085.1 Chrysiogenia bacterium
ATCCGCGGTGATTCGTGGACAACTGCCGCCCCGGGCAGCATGGCGTGCCGGGCTGTGATTCAAACCATGGGCAAGGTGCCAATGGTCGGGGTGAGAGGATTCGAACCTCCGGCCTCTACGTCCCGAATCATCAGACCGCCTCATTTCGGGAAATTTCGCTGAATTTCTTTGGGTCGATTTCCCAATGAAAACGCGGGGTTCGGTAGTTTCGGGACGTTCCCGAAGTTTCCGGTATCCTGTTACCCCGGCGTTACCCAGACTATGAGGCACCTCGATGACCAAAGAGCGCAAACCGATGCAGCAGATGGACTTCACCATCAAGAACGTCGAGGCGCTCAAGCCGCCAACCGAGGGGCGACTGGAGCTGAAGGACACGAAAGCGCCGGGTCTGTACCTGCGCGTGACTCCCAGCGGAGTGAAGTCTTTCTCTTTCGTTGGCCGACCCAAGGGCTCCAGCCGGACTGAGCGCACGACCTTGGGCAAGTACCCTGCCGTAAAACCGGAAGAGGCTCGCCGCCTGGCCTACCTGAACGCGGGCAAGCACGCGGCCGGCGCTAGCCTGCTGGTCTCGGACGACATGACCGTGGGCGAGCTGGCAGAGAAGTACCTCGGTGAGTTGAAGCACTCGGCCAAGCGGCCGGAGGTGTTCGAGACGCTTTACAAGCTCTATATCGGGCCTCAGTTCCACCATCGGCGGCTGTCTGAAGTTCGCGCCATCGACGTTGAGAAGTGGCACCGTGGCCTGCCTGCGCAGATTCTCAAGCGCCGAGAAGAGCAGCAACGGGCTCGGGACGAGCGCGATGCTCAGTACCTCCGGGACAAGGAGGAGCGGGCGAAGCTCCGGGGCCGCAACAACGGCCCTGCGCCGCAGCCGAAGCGCAAGCACCTGTCAGAGGGTCGAGTCACCGGGAAGACCATCGCCAATCGGGCGCTAGGCTCGTTCCGCGCCATGTTCAATTACGCCAAGCAACCGAAGTACGGGTACTTCATCGGGGAGAACCCCGCTGCCGGTCACAAGCCGTTCAAAGAGGTTGAGCGCGAGCGATTTCTCACCGCAAAGGAGCTGGGGCCGTTCTTCACGGCGCTGGCCCAGGAGGAGAACTTGGAGGCGCGAGACTCGTACATCATCAAGCTCCTGGCAGGGGCTCGGCGGTCCAACGTGCAGTCCATGTGCTGGTCGGAAGTTGACTTGGATGAGGCAGTCTGGCGAATTCCTGACACGAAGACCAAGAACGGCACGCCTGCGTCAATCCCCTTGGTGGACGTTGCGCTGGAGATTCTCAAAGCGCGCAAGGAGAACGCGACCAGCGAGTTCGTTTTCTCGTCCGACAAGAGCGAAACCGGGCACATCGTGAACACCGGAAAGGCATGGCGGCGCATCTTGGAGCGCTCCGGCATCAAAGACCTGCGGGAGCACGACCTGCGGCGCAGCTTGGGGAGCTGGCAAGCCCGTAACGGCGCAAGCCTGGTGCTCATTGGCAAGAGCCTGCACCACATGGACCCCAGCTCCACCCAAATCTACGCCCGCCTCGACATGGACCCTGTGCGTGCGTCGATGTCCGAGGCTGCTGATTCGATGCTGGTCGCAGGCGGGCTCAAGCAGCCGGCCAACGTCATCCAGTTCCCCAAGGCCAAGGCACAGAAGGCATCCAAGCAGCCGAAGACCGCAAAGGGTGCCCGCCGCTCCTGAGGAGCCGCCTTGTGGATAACCCACTAGGCGCTCGCTTGCACATTTTTTAGGCGACCAGCGCGACCGCGCTAAGCTGTTGCCGCGCCTAGACTTTCCCGATTTTGTGCGTTTCCGCTGTCCACAGGCACACTTTCGACAACGGGCGTTATGTCTAATTCTGTGCGCTACCTATACGGAGCATTGCACAGTTTCGGGAATCTTTCTACACTCAACACACGTCGGGGGCTCGATGACGATAGACGAATTTGATGCGGCGCTCTCGGAGCTTGGTTGGCGGGTCAGTGACTTCTGCCGGGCGACGGGCCTGCATCGCAACACGCCGAGCCGCTGGCGCAATGAGGCAGGCGTCGAGATACCGGAATGGGTGCCGAAGCACCTTGCCCTCTTGCTGGAGATAAAGCGGCTTCACGCGCAGTACCTGGAGCCGCCGAAGGAGTAAGTCGCGTCCTGGGCGCTTCCCAGGGAAAAGGCGGGCCGCAAAGGTGGTGGTGCACCGATGCAGCCCTAACCAAGCCAACCTGTCTGAGAGGTCAACATGGCTCTTTCTATTGTCGCGCAGGCGTCGGAACCCGCTTCCGAGTCGCTCCCCGGAATCACGAAGTCCTCGCGCTGGTCGTGCGACATCTTCACCGGCACTGCCGACGCTCTCATCGCTGCGGGTCTCATCACCGCCGACCAACTCAAGCCCCAGAAGGGGCGCACCCCGGGATACACCGCGTTCCTTGCGAACGGTGACATGTGTCCCCTCCACCTACGGACCTGGCGGGAGCCGGGCTTCAAGGCGATTCGCGAGCAGCGGGACGGCACCTACAGCGTCGAGGTCACGGTGGCGAAGGACGTGCAGTTGTGGCGGCGACGTGCAGAGAACGCGGCCAAGCACGAGAGGGAGCAAGCTCGCGTCAACGAGGAACTCGCCAAGAGCGGAAGCGAGTACCGCAACTGGCGCTTTCGACAAGACTTCGGCGGTTGCGCCGAGACCTGGGAGGGCACGAAGGCGCAGCTCCAAGCCGCTGGCCTCGGCGTCGGGATGATGTTCCCCGGTGAGCCTGGCGTCGGCGAGTACCTGACGTGCAAGTGCCCTCTTGGCTTCACCTTCCGCATCCACCTGCCCGAATACAGCGCTGCCAAGGCTGCGGCCGGCATCTACATCGCGCACAGCTCGTACCTTCCTAGCGCAGACGAAGCGCCGTTCGAGCCCTGCGCGCCTGGTGTCCTGCAACAGGTCTGGATGCCATCATGCTGGGGCACTTCGGATTACTTCACCGGGACAGCCGACGCCCTGGTCCGCGCGGGCATCGTTCCGAGCATTGACCTCTTCCCGGGCCAGCCGGGGCGCACCAAGATGCAAGCGTCCTACCGCGCCGACTGGAGCCCCATGGGCGCAGCGAACCAGCACGAGCAGAGATGGGGGGCCACCATCCGCAAGCGCGGCAAAGCTGAATTCATCGTGGAGAAGCCCGTGTCCAGCGCGGA
Organism: Chrysiogenia bacterium; assembly: GCA_020434085.1. Taxonomy (NCBI): domain Bacteria; kingdom Pseudomonadati; phylum Chrysiogenota; class Chrysiogenia; species Chrysiogenia bacterium. Next base: position 3,164 of record JAGRBM010000072.1, read on the forward strand.
GCAACAGCGCCGCCGTGATGCGCATAAGGCTTACGAAGAAGACCGCAAGCAGCAGCAGGCCAAACTCGCCGAAGAGCGCAAGCAGCTTCGCCAAGGGGTGGCCCCGCAAGTCACCATCGAGCAGTTCCGCAGTGACCGTACACGCATGGCGGAGTTCACAATCAAGCTGCTGTGGTCGGAGGTCTTCGCCAAGGAAGACGGCGCTTTGAGCTTCGACCTCTCGGAGGACAGCGAGCTTTGGACTGACTTGGCCGAGGCGTTCCAGACCATCCGCGATGCCGTGCGGCAGGCGGACATTCTGCGGGACAAGAAGAAGGTTGCAGCGGCTCAGACGCGGCTGAAGCTGGTTGCGGCACGGAACGACGAGGGCCTGCAATCGCTGCTCAGGGACGCGAAGGGTTTGCGCCTGGTGCACTCCGCACCCGACGACGAGCAGGGCTAACCTGTGTCCGGGGAGCGCCTGCTGCAACGCCCCATCTTTGGGGGCATCTTTGGCGAGGACGGCCGGTATGCGCTTGCCAGCATGCCGTGCGTCTCTCGCGGGCTCTACGCCACGCGGTACATGGTGGTGCAGCCACAGGCAGGCGTGGTCCTGAGCATGTCCGAGGACAAGGTGGAGGCCCTTGCTCTCGCACGTCAGCGGCTGACGGCGGCGAACGACAAGCAAACGTTCCACCAGCACACAGCCACCCAAGGGGAGCTCTGGAGTGACGAGCCGTTGCTCACGCCCAGCCCTGCACCAGCGCGCTACGTCTCGCGACGGCGGCGGAGCATCTTCGAGCAGTCGCAAGGCCGATGCCACTACTGCGGCGCGGCTCTGGACCTCACTGGGAAGTGGCACATCGAGCACCAGCTCCCGCGTGCGCTCGGGGGCACCGACGAGGGGCTCAACCTGGTTGCTGCCTGCGTGCCCTGCAACTTGAGCAAGAGCGACAGGACCGCAATCGAGTTCGTGACGCAGGGACGCGGCGAATAGACTTGAATCGCCCCAGCTAGGTTTAGCGGCTGAAAAGCGGGACACCTTCACCCGCCTGCTGGGGCTTCCTTCTGAAGGGCACCGCGAAGGGGTGCGATGGACAGGTCACAGCAGCGGGCAGCGGACGAGAAGGACTACGCCTCCCTCGTCGTGAAGATTGGCGAACGGGACGCGCTGCCGGTGCGCGCCATCCCCTATGTCACGGGTTGGACCATCTCCCCGGATGTGGTCGCAAAGAACTTCGCGCGCGACGAGGCTGCGCCGTTCGAGAAGCTGGAGAACACCGACACGTTCCATTTGGCCGACGGCAGGCCTGTGAAGCTACTACCGAAAGAGTGGGACAGGTACGTCGCGGCGCTTCAGGGCCTGGAGGCCGAACTCCGAGAGCAATTCGCCAGCGACGAGCGCGGCTATGCGGCTTGGGTGTCTCGTTCGGTGTCGAAGCTTCCCGCAGGCGTGTTCGTTTGGCTTGACGACTTCGCGAAAGACTTCGAGCACGACTACGGACCGGAGCGTCTGTCCATCATGGAGGAACGGGAAGGTGACCGGGAATTGAACCTCTCGCCCTTCCTGGAGAACGAGACGCTAAACATGGTGCTCGAAGGTTTCGGGCCGCGAGACCCTTTCCTGACCTACCGCTCCCATGACACCGTGGCCGGCATCGGAGAGGTTGTCTACAACGGCCGACTCATTGACTGGCGGTATTGGGTAGAGAACATGCCGACCCTGAGCCCCGCCGAGGCGGCGCGGCTGATGTCCGGCCTAGACCCGGAGCTGTACGAAGACCTGACAGCGCGCCCGGTGCCGAAGAACGACCCTTCCCGCGCCTGCGCAGAAGCAAAGCGCATCGAGCGCCTCGCTGTCGCTCAAGGTGCCGGCCGGCGCACTCCGGAAGAGTGGTACTTGTGGGCGCTAGAAAGCGGCTTCACCGTTCACCGAGGCTTCTTCCTTGCTGCGCGCGGTCGGCATCTGCTGGAACGGGAGGCGCAGGAGCTAAAAGCCATGCCTCGTGCCGAAGCTGCGCGCTGGGAGCGTGCATCGGAGGTTGCCCGTGGGCAGCGCCAAGTGTCCTTCACCTATGCGGGGCACAGGAGCGACAGCGTTCTCACGTTCCCTGAGTTCTGCGCGGAAGTGGACGAGCGGCTCGCCCGTTGGCGTTTGGGCCGGTATGACCTCATCGAAGCGGCCGAAGTGCTGGCCCAGTCCGCCGCACTCGACTCCAGGCAGCTTGCAGAGCAGATGGATACGGCCATTCACGCCGGGAAGCTTGCCTACCGCGTGAACAACATCAAGGTGGACGTGGAACACATCCCACATGAGCACCTCTGGCATCGGACCGTATTCGAGTCCGACGTAAACAAGTGGCTCGCCTCTGAGGCTGCCGGCTCTGACCTGGTGTTGACGTACCCCTACCCGGACACACCGAGCAGCGTTGAGGAATCCGAGCCGGAGCCCGACGAACCAGCACAGAAACCAGCGGTCGAACCGGTAGACCAACCGACCAAGCAGCACCGTATCAAGAACCGCAGCGACCCGCTAACCGCCGTTCTGGAGAAGGCCAAGGACGCTGCGCTGGACCGGGACGATTACCTGAGTGTTTGGGCCGCGCTTGTAAGCATGGCGCAGTCACGAACCCGACCCGCGCCGCTTCTCGGTTACGCCGAAGAAGAGGGCGTGAAGTACCAGGTCGCAGAAGGCATCGGGACCAAGTTCTTCACCAAGGGCGCACTGCGGAAGCGCATGAATCCGAAGGCGCGCGGCGGCTAGTTTCCTGCCCGCTTGTGCCCGCCTGCGCCCGCTGGCGGTGCCCGGTGCCCGTTCCTCTCTGGAAAACGAAGGTGCCGAAATGCAATGCGTTCCATACCAACAACCGAAAGGTTCCGACGTATGGAAACGCAGAGCGCAATCCAGCGCATCACGGGCGACAACCTCACGCCCAGGCAGACCGCAGCACTGCTGAACGTCCCTGAGGCCACCTTGGCCGTCTGGCGCAGCACCAACCGCGTCATCCTGCCGTTCTTCAAGCTCGGACATCACGTCCGCTACCGGCGCTCCGACATCGACAGGTTCATTGAGCAGAACCTGCGCAACGTGCCGGAGGCCGCCTGATGAAGAAAACGCCCGGCCCCACCAAAGCAGAACCGAGCGCCCAGAACAGCGCCAATTCTACAGCCGACAACAACAAGAACGCACGCCTCACGCCTCGCCAATCGCGGCTCCTGGAGGCCCTGCTCTCCGCCGCCGACTGGATTCCCCGCGAGAGCGTGGACCGTATCGCCGGAGCATCTAACGGACCGCAAATCGTGCTGGAGCTGCGCCGCAAGGTCACCGGCTATGACGGCATCGAAATGCAGAAGGCGGACGCCACCGACCGTGACGGAAAAGCCTGCAAGCCCGGTCGTTATCGCCTGAGCACCGAAGGCCGCAAGCGCGCTGCCGGATGGCTCTCGGGCAAGGAGGCTGCATGAAGCGCCTTCCGAGCAGCGTGCAGAACCCGGAGCAACTTTCCTTCCTGGAACCGCCCGAGTTCGCGCCTCAGTGGCCGACCCGTGGCACCTTGGCAGACAAGGCGCTCGGCATGTTCATGGACGGTCAGGTTTTCGACCATCCGGACTTCGAAGGTCGCACTCAAAGCTGGCGGCTGGGCGCGGTGGTGTTCACCCTGCGCACCTTGGGCTGGCCCATCGAGACCATCGAGATTCCCAGTCCTACCGACGACTGCCCGGACCGCACGATTGCGCTGTACCGGCTGGACGGCAAGTTCACGGCGCAGGCGTTGGCGATGGCCGGGAGGGGTGATGCTCGCAATGGCTAACACCGACCGCGCACGAGACGCGCTTTACGCCCTCTCGCCGGAGTTGCCCCGGGACGAGTGGGTCCGCATCGGCATGGCCGCGCATGCAGCCGGGCTGGACTTCGAGGCGTTCAACGACTGGAGCTCCCAGGCGGGCAGCTACAACGAGCGGGACGCCCGCGATACCTGGCGCAGCTTCAAGCCTGGCAAAGGCGTTGGAGCCGGAACTCTCTTCAAGGCAGCGGCGCAGGCTGGCTGGCGTCCGGATGCGCTCCAAGCGGCAAACAGCCCTGTCCTGAGCCCCAGGAAGGCCCAGGAACGCATGAAACCGACCGGGCAAGGGGTAGACCCCACCCAGGTCTGGGAACGCTCACAGGCTGCGACGGCCGAGCACCCCTACATCCGCCAGAAGAACGGACTTCCGGATGGGCTGCGCGTCATTCCTGCCGGCGACCCTTTGAAGGTGGCGGGCGAGTCCATGGCCGGCGCGCTGGTCATTCCGGTTCAGCGCCGAGACGGCAGCGTCTCCAGCCTGCAACTTGTCGCCCCTCCGGTAACGGCGGCGCGGCTGAAAGCCGAAGGTCGGCCGGGGAAGCTGAACCTGCCCGGCTGCACCATGCAGGGCTGGTTCCTGGTCGGCACGGTCTCCGAAGGTGCCACGGTGTACCTGTGCGAGGGCATCGGGCAAGCCTGGGCCGCGTGGAAGGCAACGGGCAAACCTGCTGCCGTCTGTTTCGGCTGGGGACGCGTCCGAGCTGTGGCAACGGAACTGCGGGAATCCAACCCCTCGGCGCGCCTCGTCATCGTCCCCGACGTGGGGAAGGAGCAGGACGCGGAGACCATCGCCCGCGAATTGGGGTCCGAGTTCGTGCGCATGCCTGCCGGCTGGCCGCGCAACTCCGACATCAACGACCTGGCGCAGGGCGACGGCCTGGACGTGCTGGAAGCGTTGCTCTCGAAGCCGCTCACGCCTCCGCAGCGGTACAAGCTGCTCACCGCGTCCGACTTGCTGGCAATGCCTCCGCTTCAGTGGCGCATCCGAGGCGTGCTGCCTGCTGCTGGTCTCGCTGGCCTGTACGGTCCGAGTGCTTCGGGGAAGTCGTTCCTTGCCTTGGACATGGCCGCCGCCATCGCCGAGGGCTCACGCTGGTTCGGACACCGTACCGAAGCCGCTCCCGTGGTGTATGCCGCGCTGGAGGGGGAAGCCGGGTTCCGGGTGCGCGTTGAGGCTTGGGAGGTGCACCGTGGCCGCAGCCTGCCGCAACGCCTTCACCTGGTGTTGCAGGCGTTCAAGCTCACGGACTTGCAGGACGTTCGCGACCTCGCTGCCGTCATCCCCCAGGGCGCAGTGGTGTTCCTGGACACGCTGAATCGTGCGGCTCCCACATCCGACGAGAACAGCTCCAAGGACATGGGCGAGATTCTGGAGGCGGCGAAGCTCCTGCAATCGCTCACTGGCTGCCTGGTCGTCCTGGTGCACCACACGGGCAAGGACTCCACCAAGGGGCTGCGCGGTCATAGCTCGCTGTTTGCCGCACTCGACGCCGCCGTAGAAGTCTCCCGCGAGGGCGACCGCCGCGAGTGGCGGGTGGCGAAGTCCAAGGACGGCGCTGACGGTGACGCCAAGGCGTTTCGGCTGCAAGTCGAGATGCTCGGCACCGACGACCACGGCGACCCCATCACGTCCTGCGTCGTGGTGCCAGACACAGCGTCCGAAGAAGTTCAGCGGGCCAAGCTGCCGACCGGGGGCAATCAGCGCCTGGTACTCGACGCCCTGCGGCCGATGTTCAAGGACGGCCAGTGCGGCAAGCCCGGTGCGCCACCGCTGAAGCCCTGCATCGAGCTAGAGGCGGCAATCGCAAAAGCTGCGGGGCACCTGACCTGCGAGACGCACCGCAGGAACACCCGCGCCAGAGAGGCCATCACCGGCCTGGTGAGCCGCGGAGTCCTTGGCTGTCATGAGGGGTGGCTGTGGCAATCCGCATAACCGAAATTCACCGAAATGGCCGTTTTCGGTTGGTCTCGGTAACCGAAATTCACCGGTCCCCCTATAGGGGGCCGGAAGGTTTCGGTCGGTCAACGCCGGTCACCACGGGAAGGGGAGTTAGTTCTCCTTTCCTGAGCCACGACAGCCACTTAGGCCATGAACACAGGGGGGCTCTGGACTCCCTGTTCTGGAACACCCAACAACCCGCGCCCGACATGAGCGACGAGGAACTCGCTCACGCCTACTTCGCTGCGCCCTGAGAACAGACAAGGAACAGTCATGACATCACCCACCCAGCCGCTGGCGGTCACAAACCCCGAGGCCGCCCGCCATCTCGCCCTGAGCACGTACTACCTGCGCCGCAGCGACTTCGCACGGGCAATTCAATACGCGCGGCTCCCCATCCTCGCTGGAGAGCCGTCGGCCATCATCAACCTGCTGACCACTCAGGTGCTGGCGCGCAAGTACGAAGCAGCAGCCGAGACCGCCACCATGTGCCTGAGTGCGCAGGTGCATCACACGGTTCGAAAGGGCGTGCTTGAGGCCGTGCTGCCAGCGCTGTACTTCCTCGGCGCTCAGGACGGCGATTGCTCCCAGGCGTATGCCCTGGCTGCGGAACTGGCCGCTCACGCGAACCTGAACCCGGAGCATCCCCGTTGGCAAGGGCAGCCGCTCAAAGGCAAGACGCTGCTCGTGAGCCTTTCAGAGGCATGCATTGGCGGCTGGGGCGACCACATCATGTGGGCGAGATTCATCCCCTACGTGGCGGCCACGGGTGCGCGCATCGTCGTGCAAGGCCCTTCCGCACTGGCCCGGCTGTTCATGACCATTCCCGGGGTGGTCTCCGTCTGCGACTTCGAGCAGCGCCCGACCTGTGATTACGCGCTCAGCATCATGGAACTGCCGCATGCGCTAGGGCTCACCGGCGTACCCGTTGGCAACCCGTTCAACGTCGGAGTCGTTCCGTTCCCCGAAGAGACGCACGCGGTTGCTATCAACTGGGGCGCGAGCTGGGCGGCACCGTATATGGACCGAGCCTGCGCGCTGGCCGAGTACCTCCCGCTGATGCAGCTCCCGGCGACCACGCTGTACGCAGTCCAGAAGGGTGCGCATCAACGTCAGCTCTACCCGCCGCCTGTGGGCTTCCAGGCTCAAGACCTCGCCCCGAACTTGGCCGACTTCCTCGATACCGCCGTCGTGCTTTCGAGCATGGATGCGGTAGTGACGACGGACAACGTGGTCGGCAACTTGGCTTGCATGCTTGGGCGTCCCACATTCGTTCTGGTCGCGAAATGCGCTGACTGGCGATGGGGCTCGGGCGGTCACACGCCTTGGTATCCGACTGCCCGTGTCTACCAGCAAGAGGTGGCAGGCGAATGGGAAAAGCCGATTGCTGCACTCACTCAAGACCTGCATGCCTACCTGCAAACTCACGCCCGCAAGCTGCCGCAGGCCGAGCCCACCGAACAACCGAAAACCGCCGAAACGGTGACGCCGGAGGCCGCATGAATCCAATCAAAGGAAATCAAGCCGTTAGCCTGAGCGACGAGAACATCCCTTCCCTGAAGATTGAACCTTGCGAGGACGGCACTGTGATGCTGGAGCAGGATTGGTGCGGCAACGTGGACCGCGTGTCCATTCACCCCATCCACCTGCGCTTCATGGCGGAGAAGCTCGGGATGGTTCCGGCCGTCACCGCGCAGGAGATGGAACACGCACACCGTGCGTCCACCTGGGAGCGGCGGCTTCGCGTCCTGTGCTCCCGTATCGAGCGCCTGGACGAGATGCTGCAAGCGGTGCCTGTGTACCCCGAAGGGAAGGACGACGACCCGGCAACGGTGTTCAGCGCGGCCACCCGGGAGCTGGCGCAGGAGTTCTGTGCAGACCTTCCGGCCGTTCAGGCGGAGGTGCAGTGATGGCCGACAAGAAGAAGGAGCACAAGCCCTTGCAGGTGCCGATGCGCGAGGGCGACAACACAGACGCAGTGATGGCCGGCCTGGTCATCTCCCCGGAGTTGAGTGCCGGAATGGTGGCGCACGCGTTCACCGGCAACACGCTGGGAGACGACGTAGCGGGAATCACAGAGCTAACCGCCGCCTTGAAGGACACGACCAAGCGCGTGAACGACGGCGACCTGTCCACGCTGGAGGCCATGCTCGTGGCGCAGGCGACGGCGCTGCAAGGCATCTTCACCAGCTACGCGAAGCGCGCCCAAATACAGCAGTACCAGAAGAACCTGGAGTCCTTCATGGGGATGGCGCTCCGGGCGCAGGCCCAGAGCCGGGCAACCATCCAGGCCCTGGTGGACCTCAAGTTCCCGAGGCAAGCCACGTTCGTAAAGCAGGCCAACATCGCTCACGGCCCGCAGCAGGTGAACAACGGGGTTTTGTCACCCCCTAAAGAGCCGGTGACACAGCCCGCTCACGCGCACGAGAACAACCGGACTGAGCAGACCAAACTTTTAGAGGACACCCGCAGTGGCAGCACGTACTTGGACATTGGAACAACGCCAGCAGCAGCGCGAGGCCATCGAGCGGTGGAAGCCGTGGGAGCAGTCCACCGGCCCAAGAAGCCCAGAGGGAAAGGCAAGGGTTAGTCGCAACGGCTGGAAGGGAGGCACCCGGCAAATGCTCCGAGAACTCGGCCGGGCGCTGCGGGTTCAGAAGGACGCCATCGGCGACCTGTAAATACAGGGAGTTAACAGCTAAAAAGCCAGTCGTGGCCGGGGTTTAGGCATTGAGTTAACTCCGGCCGCGCTGCTCCGATTTGAGCTGGGGCGACCTGCAATTTAAGATGGCTCAGCCGCAGGTCAGCGGCGAAGGAGCGGCAGGTGGGAATGGCAGTCGTTCACGTCCTCGGAGCACTCGTGGCCTCATTTGCGTTCGGCATTGGGGTGATGCTCATCGCCGCGTGGGAGCAGGAACGCGTCCAGAAGCGCAGATTGCAAGACGCCTCCATTGCGCTGGGCGTCTCCGTGTCGGCCTTGGACAACGACGAATCCCTAATCCCTCGCCTTCTGGAATACTCGTCCCAGCGTTTTAGCGCCGACCTGTTCCGCAATCGCCTTTCCGACCTTTGCGGCTACGTTCGCGCGGCGTGGGGCTGGCTAGGAACGCTGGTTCAGGTTGGCATCGTGGTCGGCGTGGGCTGGGCGATGTACACGAGCGGCTCTGAGAACGCGGTCTACATGTGGTCTGTGCTGGCCGTCGCAATCTTCTTCTGGCTCGCGGCCGTCGCGTTCTCGTTCACCTGTCTGCTGCTGACCGGCCGCTACCCTGGTGAGGCAAGGCTTGCGCGCAAGTCGATTGCCGCATTCATCGAGCAGCGCAGCGCCTCGCAGCCGCTAGAGAAGCCGCTCGCTACGGCGTGGGAGTCCTGATGTCGGACCTGGACAAGTTCATTGAGGACAGCTCGGCCCGCTACATCGCGGCGAAGACAGACGGCCAAAAGGAAGTGCGCCGCCGCTGGCATGTCCTCGCGTCCGAAACACGGAATGCACTCATTGAGAGCGGCTTCTACTCCCCACGCGGCGAGCGCCTGGACATCGTGGGAGAAAGCAACCTGCCGCAGCACGATGCAGACCGGCTGGAGCATGCAGTGGGGCTGTTCAAGCATTGCCTTGCTGCGAAGCTGCCCTCTGCAACCGAGAAGAAGGCTCCCATTCCCGTGGAAGCGCACACGGACGAAGTGATGTCCGCCGTTTCCGAGCTGCTCGCAGTGCGCGAGTGGCAAGACCCGGACTTCCTCCGTCTGGCGCTGATGGCGACCGCCAAGCACCAGCAGGCGAACGCACTATCCATGCACACCCCACAGAGCACGCTCGCTCCTGCGTGGGGATGCCTGGGCGCTCTCTTCAAGCTCGCACTGTTCCTCGCAATGCCCGTGGCGCTGGCAGCCGGCATTGCTGCGGCGACGCGTCAGGATGTGGGCGGAGCGTCGATGGCGTTTTACATCGTTGGCTTCGGCGTGCTGGCCGTCATGAGCGCCCTTGGTATCGGCGTGAAGAAGAAGGACGGCTTCGAGCTGGCCTACGAACAGTGGGCGCTGTTCCAGATTGATGGCGCGGTCGGCGTCACCGGCGCTGGTGCTTTAGAGCGGCTGCGGCAGATGGCCGCCATGGGCGTTAAGGTGCCCGCCTTGGCTTTCGACGCTGCGGAGGTTCTTCGCTCGCGTGCGGCTGGTCAGCAATTTTCGGAGTCCGTAAAGGAATCGCGGACGGCTGCGTAAAACGCCGCCCCTTCGCTTGGTGTGCTTTCCGGTGACACGCTGGGCACACCTCGGAGGCCTTGCCGTCGCTGTGGTGCGTAGACAAGACCGGAGACGGGAAGGCGAGGCCGCACTGTTCGCACGGTCGGAGCTTGAACATCTCCACCACAACGTCCGCGACACGGACGCCCGGTGCGCTGGCGCGTGCTGCTTTGGCCGAGGGCTGCTGAGTGGAGGGCGAGGCGAGAAACGCCTCCAGGTCTTCACGGCGATACCGGACGTGCCTTCCGCCCACCTTCACGAAAGGTAGATGCACGCGATTCGTGCAGCGCCACACCGCGAGGGTGGAAACGGGAACCTGAAGGAACTCGGACGCTTGCCGGGCAGTCAGCAGGGGAGCCAACGGCTCGGCCCTGGTGCCTTTCGACTGCGGAGTGGTGGTCGGCTGTGGTTCAGCCGTTGACCAAGACTTGAGGGGCTTAGAGGGCACTCCGGACTGCTCCATGTTTCCCCGGTGTTACCCGAGTGGACCATCCGTCTTACCTGAACTTCTCTAAGTCCTTGATTTCACTGGTCGGGGTGAGAGGATTCGAACCTCCGGCCTCTACGTCCCGAACGTAGCGCTCTACCAGGCTAAGCTACACCCCGAATGAAAAGCGCCCCAGACCGTTCGGTCAAGAGCGCCTTTGCAGCAATTG
>JAGRBM010000073.1 GCA_020434085.1 Chrysiogenia bacterium
GCCTGCGCGATCTGACCAGCACGGTGGCCGGCCTTACCCGCCCGGTGCCGCGCGGGCCCAACGGGCGTGAGGACATGCGCGTGTGGGCGGTAAAGAGTACGGCGCTGGCCTGCGAGAACATGATGCTTGCCGCCAAGGCCAAGGGTTTCGATTCTTGTCCGATGGAAGGCAACGACCCGCTCGTCGTCGGCGACATCGTGGGCCTCAAGCGCAGCAAGTGGAAGCGGACCTGGGACATCCCCATGGTAATCAGCTTCGGCTACGCCAGCGACCGCGGCGTCTGGGGCGCCCAGTGGCGCCGCGAGCGCAGCAAGGTCGTGCGCGAGATCTAGTACCGCCAGATTTCGGGATTTAAAATACCGCCAAGGCGCCAAGAACGCCAACGAAGCCGGAGCAATTCAAACCTGCTTGGCGACCTTGGCGCCTTGGCGGTTTTCTTATTGCTGAATCTCTAGATCACCCGACGCGGACGGTCGGTCTTGCGATCGTGCTCGGGCAGTTCCCACACGCCGGCAATTTCGTGCTCGCAGTGGGGACACTTGCCGTCTTTGACATCGAGCTTGAGGATGCGGTGCCAGTCGCGCACGACGAGCGGCGCGGCGCAGCCCGGGCAGAACGTCGTGCCACCCGCCGGGTCATGGACGTTGCCGGTGTAGACATAGTGGAGTCCCACGTCGCGGGCGATGCGGCAGGCCAGGCTCAGCATCTCCGGCGGCGTGCCGCGAGTGTGCATGAACTTGTAGTCGGGATGGAAGGCCGTGAAGTGCACGGGCACGTCGGGGCCGAGGTTTTCGAGAATCCACTCAGCCATCTTGCGCGTCTCGCCCGGATCGTCGTTGTAACCCGGAATGATCAGGTTCGTAATCTCCAGCCACACGTCACTCTCGTGCTTGATCCACTTGAGAGTCTCCAGCACGGGTTCGAGTTCCGAGAGCGTGACCTTGCGATAGAAGTCATCGGTGAAGGCCTTCAAATCCACGTTGGCCGCGTCGATGTTCTCGTAAAACTCCGGGCGCGCTTCTTCGGTGATGTAGCCTGCGGTAACGGCGACCGAGCGGATACCCTGCCCGCGTGCCTCGCGGGCGACGTCCTCGACGAATTCAGCGAAGATCACCGGGTCGTTGTAGGTGTAGGCGATGCTCGCGCAGTCCTCGCGTCTGGCAAGCGCCACGACCTGCTCGGGCGTGACTTCGGGAATGAGCCGCGACTTCTCGCGCGCCTTGGAGATGTCCCAGTTCTGGCAGAACTTGCATCCGAGGTTGCAACCCACCGTGCCGAAGCTCAGGACCGAGCTGCCCGGCAGGAAGTGCGAGAGCGGTTTCTTCTCAATGGGATCAGCCGCAAAGCCGCTGGGGCGGCCATAACCGATGTTGTAGAGCTTTCCGCCGTGGTTCTGGCGGATAAAACAGAACCCCGCCTGCCCCTCCTTTACCTTGCAAAGACGCGGGCAGAGGGTGCAGACGATCCGCTCGTCGTCCTCGGTATGCCAGTAACGGGCCTCATGGGCACCCTCCGGCAGGGGGTCAATGTGCCGCTCAACCATGGAGGAAAGTTAACCACGATTGGCCCTCAATCAACAGAGAAATTCACGGCTGAAAGTAGGGGCGAGGTCTACTCGCCCTGTCCTGAATCGGCACGGATACCCACGGATACCCGGGGGTGGGCGGGTAGACCCCGCCCCTACGGCGCCTTGGCGGTTTAACTCGCTTCCGCCTGGATGTCGGCGCCGACAGCTCTGTTTTTCTTGCCCTGCCAGGCGATGTAGCTGGCGGCGCAGAAGATGAGCGCGGCGCCCACCCAGAAACTCTGCGGGTAGATTTCTCCGAACAGAAAGATGCCCCAGAGGGAGGCAAAGACCGTCGTCGCCATGGCGGTTACGGCGCCGGCGCTGGCGGTCAGGTAACGAAGCGCGTGGTTCATCAGGAGCTGCGCGATGGTCGAGCCCACCGCCACCACCAGCACCCAGCCCCACTCGCGCGGGGTCGGCACCTGCCAGTCGGCCAGCGCAAGCGGCAGGGAAATCGCCGCGCCGCCCATGCTCATGGCGGCATAGATGGCCGGGGCCTCGTCTGTGCGACGAAGCTCGCGGATCACGACAAAGGCGCAGCCACCCAGCATCCCCGAGATCAGCCCGAGCGCGGTTCCAAGCTCCACGCCGAAGGCGCCGATGCGCGGGGCGAAGATGAAGTAGAGGCCCGAGGCAGCCAGTCCCAGCGAGACGGCGTTGTGGCGGTTGAAGCGCTCCTGCCCGAAGAACACGGCCACCACCAGCGCGAAGAACGGGAACGTATTGTTGAGCAGGGTCGCCACGCCGATGTGCACGTGCTGGATGGCGAAGAAGAAACACGTCACCGCGCCGCCGGCAATGATCCCGCGGAGCGCGAGCAGGCGGCGGTTGTGGAACTCCAGACGCACCACCCCGATCCCGTGCAAGCCCCACATGGCCAGCCCGGCGAAAAAGAAACGCAGGAAGGTGACCTCTGCGGCGGGCAGCGGCTTGGCCGCGCGCACGCCCAGCACCATGACCGAAAAGCCTACCGCCGCCACGAGCACGAGGGCCGGACCGTTGTCGGAGATTTTGTCCCAGATGCGCTTCATCGGA
>JAGRBM010000074.1 GCA_020434085.1 Chrysiogenia bacterium
AAGAGCGGGAGCGAGAATGCACTGACCACCAGCAGGATCTTGATGGTCAGCTTGATGACCGATTCATAAGCGGGAAGGCGGACCCCCTCGGGGTGGGCCAGCCACACCATGCGGCGCATCCAGTGCTCGTGAAGAAAGATCTGGACTGTTCCGGTAAACCCGCTGATCGCCGCCGCGATGGGGATCATGGCGAGCGCATCGCTCAGCCGCAGACCGAAGAGTCCGGGCACGATGAGCAGCAACAAGAGAACGCCCACCATTACGACGGACGCGCACACCCCCATCAGACCGAACCGTGTCCGGTTGATCAGGATCTCCATTTCAGTCGGTGCTGTCCTGGCCTCTTCCACTGTGCCGCCCGCAACCTGGTCCGACGCCAAGGCTCCCCCGTTTGCTGCCATGATAAAGTGCAGCCTCCCCCCGGGTGATGTCGCGATCCATTGAGTATGGGCCTACTCTACCGTAGCGGCCTGCTGAGGGGCAAGCTGCCCTTTGCAGGATCTGCGCGTTTGCGCGGCCACTGCAACCTAAACGAGACCCCAGGCTGACGCGCCCGCCGCTGATGGAGTAGGATGGGCTGCACGAACCGGAGTCTTTTGAGTTGATGAGTCTGAGAACAGTGCGGCTTTGCCTGACGGCATTCCTGCTCGTGGGAGCGGCGCGTTGCACGCCGAAGGAAGTTCCCTTCGAGAGTCCGGACCCCGTCCCCATCCGCGTCCTTCGGGTGACCAACGCTTACCTTCCCGAGTTCACCGACCGCGAGCTGGAAATCTTTCTGGCCGAGGCCCAGCGCTTTGCTTTCGACCAGCTCCATGTACGCATCCGCTGGATCGATCTGGGCGAAATGAGTACGGACCAGTTTTTCCGCGAATATTTCCCCGTCGTCTTTCCCGAGTACCGTACCGAAGACCCCTTCGTCCTCAACATCGTCGAACCCAACCCGGCCCATGCACGAAAGCTCGCCCTGGCCCTGGCCGAGGGACACCAGCGCGACTCGCTTGCCGAGCTCATGGCCTTTGCCTCAGAGATTCTCCCGCCCGAGCAACTCGAGGTCGTCGACTCCAAGGGTCGGCTCTTCGACCTGGTCGCCAAGCACCACCTCGAGCAGCTCGCCGTACTTGCGGCCCTCCAGGCCCCGCAGGCCAAAGGGGTGCCGCTTCTCGACAATGCGCTTCCCTATCATCAATACGTCTATTGGGACGCGGCCGTGCGCGAGGTGCGGCGCTACGACCTCATCATCACCAACCAGCTCCTTGCCAGCGCCGAGACCATCGACGCCCAGATTCATGCCTCGCTTCGCGGGGGCATCACCACCGGCTTTACCGAACGCAGCAACGCCACCTATGGGGGCTCCATCGTGCTGAGCAGCTACCCGGTCCTGGGCGAGGAACCCCCGCTCGTGGAAATGCGCGGGGGTTCCTACACCCGCGACGAGGCAGCCCGGTATCTGGGGGCCTACACCTCCCACGAGCTGGGGCACCTGCTGCTGCACCTGGATCACCCCTTCGATCAGCCCGACTGCATCATGAACCCGGCCCGCCTGCTGCGGTACCGGGAGTGGTATCAGCAGATCGAGCACGCCCCCCAGAAGCCCGGCTGCGCCATCCCCACCGACCGGCCCATCCGCGACGTTTTCTTCGGCAACCGGCCCCTGCTGGGTCGGATCGGGAACTCCATCCTCCACGCCTGGGACCGCCTCTCGGGCAACTAGGACAATTTCTGCCCCCGATCCCCCCGCAGGGGGAGCGGGGAGCGAAAGCGTTTATTGGCGCAGGGCCCGCGCGGTTCTATAGTGCGCGGCGCTCGGGGCGGTTTGCGCCGGGCAGGTCGCAGGTTCTCGCCACCAAGGTGCGGCGTCACTGATTTGACCCGCCGCGCAGTCCGCATCCCGAAGCCACAGAAACCAGAGAGCAGACCCGGCGCAAGGAGCCGGAAACTTCAGACGTATGAGCAGCAAGGGAAAAGTACTGGTCGCCATGAGCGGCGGCGTCGACTCTTCAGTCGCGGCGGCCCTTCTTTCGGAGCAGGGCTACGAGGTGATCGGTCTGACCATGCGGCTGGCCGACGCGTTGCCGGCCGAGGACCGCGGCCCTCGCTCGTGCTGCTCGGTCGAGGACGTGGGCGATGCGCGCACCGTGGCCGACCGCCTGGGGATTCCCTTTTATGCGGGCTACTACAAGGATGCCTTTCAGAAGCACGTGATCGACTACTTTGTCGAGAGCTACAAGAAGGGCCTCACCCCCAACCCCTGTGCCAAGTGCAACGAGCACCTCAAGTTCGATCTTCTGATTCAGCGCGCCGATGAGCTGGGCTGCGACTTTCTGGCAACCGGTCACTACGCGCGCATCGATCGCAGCGGTGAGAAGCCGGCGCTGCTGCGCGGGCTCGACTCCGACAAGGACCAGTCTTATTTTCTGTTCACCATGAGCGAGGCAGCGCTCGAGCGCACGCTCTTCCCCGTGGGCGAGCTGCCCAAGAACGAAGTGCGGGCACTGGCCGACAGGTTTGAATTGCCCGTGGCGAGCAAGCCCGACTCCCAGGAAATCTGTTTCATTCCCGACGCAGGCTACGTGCCCTTTGTCGAGGAGCGCATTGGTGAAGCCAATCCCGGCAAGTTCGTCGATACCAGCGGCAACGTCATCGGCGAGCACCGCGGCATTCATGCCTACACCATCGGCCAGCGCCGCGGTCTGGGCCTTGGCGGGATGAGCGAGCCCCACTTCGTCATCCGCATCGATGCCGATCGCAACGAAGTCGTCGTCGGCCCGGCCAGCGAGCTGCACGCGCCGGCCATCCAGGTGGGCATCGCCGCGCTGGCTTCGGGACTGCCGCCGGAATTCGACGCGCAGGTGCAGATCCGCTATCGCCACGAGCCGGTGCCCGCCCACATCACGCTGAGCGAATCGGGCAAGGCACTCGTGCGTTTCGAAGAACCCGAGCAAGCAGCCACCCCCGGACAGGCAGCCGTGTTCTACGACGGCGAGCGCGTGCTCGGCGGCGGATGGATCGAGGAAGTGCTTCCATGAGCAAATCCTCCCCCATCAGCGCCACGCAGCGCAAGGCCATTGAAAAAGCGACCGGTTACAAGTTCCGCAGCCTCAAGCTGCTGGTGCAGGCACTGACCCATCGTTCCTGGCGCAACGAGCGCATCCAGCGCGGCGAGGCCGAGGATCTCGAGACCAACGAGCGCCTGGAGTTTCTGGGCGATGCGGTGCTCGACCTGGCCATCACGGCCGAGCTGCTCAAGGTGTTTCCCGAAAAACCCGAGGGCGAGCTCTCCAAGCTGCGCGCGGCGCTGGTGCAGGAAAAGAGCCTGGCGCAGGTGGCCAAGGAACTGGGCCTGCAGGACTACATCCTGCTGGGCGAAGCCGAGGACCGCGCCGGCGGGCGGAAAAAGCCCTCCATCCTGGCCGATGCCTACGAGGCGCTGCTCGGCGCGATTTATCTCGACAGCGGGATGCGCCGCGCCAGCGCGGTCATTCAGGAACACTTTGGCAAGCGACTGACCGCGCCCTCGCTGGCGCGCCGCGTGACCGATCACAAGACCCGCCTGCAGGAGCGTACCCAGCAGCTCTGGAAGAAGGCGCCCCACTACCGCACCGCCACCGTGACGGGGCCCGACCACCGCCGCATCTTTGAAGTCGAAGTGGTCATCAACGGCGAAGTCATTGGCGCCGGCCAGGCGGGATCGAAAAAAGAAGCCGGCCAGAAGGCCGCGCGCATGGGGCTCAAGACCCTGAAAGAGAGAACCGCCGAGTGAGCGCATTCCATTCCGGCTACGTCGCCCTGATCGGCCGCCCCAACGCGGGCAAGAGCACCCTGCTCAACGCCATCCTCGGCGAGAAGCTGGCCATCGTCACGCCCAAGCCCCAGACCACGCGCCAGCAGGTGCGTGGCATCCACACAGGCGCGGACTTCCAGATGGTCTTTGTCGACACGCCCGGCTACCACGATTCGAAGGTGCCACTCAATCAGACGATGGTCGAATCGGCCATGCACGCCGCACGCGATGCCGATGTGGTGCTCTACCTCTTCGATGCGACGCTGGGAATTACAAAAGAGGACCGCGCCGCCGTCGATGTCATCAAGACATTCGACAAGCCGATGCTGTGCCTGCTCAACAAGATCGACAAGGTTGAAAAACCCTCGTTGCTGCCGCTGATGGAGAAAATCGCGACGCTGGCCGACTGGCGCGAGATCATCCCCATCTGTGCCACCCGCGGCAAGGGGCTCGACATCATTCTCGAAAAGCTACGCGCCCTGCTCCCCGAAGGCCCCGCGTATTTTCCCTCCGACCAGCTCTCGGACACCAACGAGCGCTTTCGCGCCTCGGAGATCATTCGCGAAAAAGTCTTCCAGATTCTGGGACAGGAACTGCCCTACTCCACCGCGGTGGAGATCGAAAATTTCGAAGAACTGCCCAAGCTCAACCGCGTGGCTGCGCGCGTCCACGTCGAGCGCGACTCCCAAAAAGGCATCGTCGTCGGCAAAGGCGGCCGCACGCTCAAGGAAATCGGCACCCGCGCACGCAAGGAGCTCGAAGAACTCTGGGGGAAGAAGGTCTTTCTCGAACTCTTCGTCGACGTCCGCAAGGACTGGACCAGAGATCCGCGCTACCTGAAGGAGTTCGGCTACGAGGGCAACTAGCCCGCGTCGCGCACTGCCATGGCATCCCCGAAGAAGCCCGGCGGCCTCGAAGGCCTGATCGACACGCTCGCGGAGAAGATTCCCTCGCTCGCGCGCTTTGGCGTGTGGGACCCGGGGACCGAACACTACGACGAGAGCCTGGTGCGCGCGCTCTCACCGGTGCAGGAAGCAATTTCCGCCTACTTCAATGTGGAGTTCCGCGGGCTCGACAAAATCGCTGACGGCGGCGGACTGCTGGTGGGCAACCATGGGCGCACGGGCTACGACGCCTTTGTGATGCCGCACCTGCTGGGCACGCAGCTCGGCCGCCCGATCCGCGCGCTGGCCGACCGGGTTCTCTTTCGCATCCCGCAGCTTCGCGAGTGGCTGGCCGCCATGGGCGCGGTCCCCGGCACGCGCGAGAACGCGATTCGCCTGCTGCGCGAGGGGAACCTGGTCATCGTCTATCCGGGCGGGGGCAACGAGGTGATGAAACCCCACTACGAGGCCTACCAGCTCAGTTGGGGAAAGCGCACGGGCTTTATCCGCGTGGCGCAGGCAGCAGACGTGCCCATCTATCCCTTCGCCGGCGTGGGCGTGGAGGAGTTCTTCCACAACCTGCCCGGCTGGGACGCCATCGAACGCAGCGCCCTGGCCCAGTGGCTCGAACAGGCCGTGGGGCGCCGCAACCGCCCCATGCCCCCCTTTGCCGGGATCGGCCCGCTTCCTGAGCCCGTGGACCTGACCTTCCTGTTCGGCGATCCGGTCTCCGTGAGCGGCGCCCAGGACGACCGCGCGGCGCTGGCCCTGCAGCAGGGCGTGCGCAAGCAGGTCCTTGGTCTCATTCGCCAGGGCCTTGCCGAGCGCCCCCCGAAAAGCTGACCCTTTCGACAACCGGTCCCCGGTCCTCTATACCGATGCCAGATGAGCGCCGCCCCGCGAGCGGTAAGAGACAGAGCAGCCCATGAGCGACGAACGCGACGACGAATACAACCCCCTCGACGAGTACGAGGGCTATGCATCCCCCGAGGACATCCCCTCGGGCGTGAAGCTCGCGTCGACGATGCCGCTGCCGCTGGTGGCCATCATCGGGCGCGCCAATGTGGGCAAGAGCACCCTGTTCAACCGCATCGTCGGTCGGCGCAAGGCCATCGTCGAGTCCACGCCCGGCGTGACGCGCGACCGCCACTACGAGCGCTGCGAACACTACGACCGTCACTTCCTGCTGGTCGATACCGGCGGCCTGGGGCTCGACCCGCAGGGGATCGAGGCGCAGGTCTCTGTGCAGACTCAGCTCGCCATTGAAGAGGCCGACGTCATCGTCTTCCTCATTGACGGCGCCGCTGGGCTCACCGCCGCCGAGCGCGACATCTACGCCACACTTCGCAAGCGCGAGATCCCCGTGCTGGTTGCCGCCAACAAGATGGACATCAAGGGCGCGCGCAACAACGCCGCGGAGATTCACGAGCTCGGCATCGATCACTTCTACCCGATCTCGGCCGAGCACGGCCGCGAGGTGGGCGAGCTCATCGAAGCCATTGAGGAAGCCCTGCCCGACGTCGAGAAGAGTGCGCAGGACATCGATTACGAGGGCGCCACGCCCATCGCCGTCGTCGGCCGTCCCAACGTCGGCAAGAGCACGCTCATCAACCGCCTGCTGGGTGAGAACCGGCTCGTTGTCTCGGAGATCGCGGGCACAACACGCGATCCCATCGACACGAAGATCGACCTCAACGGGAAGCCCTATGTCTTCATCGACACCGCGGGCATCCGGCGCAAGGCGCGCATCAGTGCGCGCGTCGAGAAGTTCAGCGTGCTCTATTCCTTCCGCGCCATCGAGCGCGCGGAGATCGTGCTCGTCGTCTTCGACGCCACCGAAGGCCTTACAGAGCAGGACCGCCGCCTGTGCGGCCTCGTAGAAGAGGCCGGGCGCGCGATGATTCTCGTCGCCAACAAGTGGGACCTGCAGCCGCGCGGCAAGGATGAGCGCGCGAAGTTCGAGGACCGCATCGATTTCCTGCTGCCGGGGCTTCGCTACGCCCCGCTCGTCGAGATTTCCGCCGAGAAGGGTGAGGGTATGAAGCCGCTCATCAAGGAGATCGAGCGGGTCAAGGTCAAGTTCAACGCGCGCTTTACCACCTCGCGCCTCAACGAGCTGCTGCAGCTTGCCACCGAGCAGAACCCGCCGCCCGTCCCGCGCGGCCGGCCGCTCAAGCTCAACTACGTCACGCAGGTCAAGACCGCGCCGCCGGTGTTCATGCTCTATACGAACAACATCAAGGATTTTCCGAAGAACTACCGGCGCTACCTGGTCAATCAGTTCCGTGACCGACTTCAGCTCGACTGCGTGCCCGTACACATCAAGCTCAAGCTCAAACACGGCAAGCGCGCGTCCATGCCCAAACAAAAGGACGCCGGCCCGCGCGGCAGCGCCGCCACCCGCGGGCGCCTCAAACGCCGCTGACGAGAAGGGCGAGGCCTGCCTCGCCCCTACGCTGCATTCGCATTGCACCAAGAAGTGCGAAGCTCTTTGACTGACGTATCAATCACAACAACTTGAGCTGAAACGATTTTTCTCCGCTGGAACGCTTGCACCACTGCGTGCTTCGCTGGCATGTAGAGAGCGTTGCCGCAGGTCATTGCGACGCCCGCGCGGCACCACCCCGCTGAACAATTGCACAGGAGAGACCCCATGATCGGATTTGGACTGAGCGACGAGCAGAAAGCCCTGCAGGAGCTCGCGAAGGATTTTACCGAAAACGAAATCATCCCCAAGGCTGCACACTACGACGAGAGCGCCGAGTATCCCTGGGACATCGTGAAGAAGGCCCACGAAGTCGGCCTGATGAACCTGCATGTACCCGAAGACTTCGGCGGCCTGGGCCTGGGACTGCTGGACTCCGTCATCATTGCCGAAGAGCTCGCCCGCGGCTGCACCGGCATTTCCACCGCCATGGAGGGCAACGCCCTGGCCTCGGCGCCGGTTCTCGTCGCGGCCAATGACGACCAGAAGAAGCGCTTCCTCACCCCGCTTACCGAGGAGCCGATCATGGCTGCCTACTGCGTGACCGAGCCCGCGGCCGGCAGTGACGTGGCCGGCATCAAGAGCTTCGCCGAAAAGAAGGGCGACGAGTACATCCTGAGCGGCGAGAAGATGTGGATCACCAACGCGTCGGTGGCCAACTGGTATTTCGTCCTTGCCTACACCGACCGCGAGGCCGGACACAGGGGCCTGACGGGCTTCCTCGTCGACGCCAAGAGCGAGGGCGTGCAGGTCGGCAAGAAGGAAAACAACATGGGCCAGCGCTGCTCCGACACGCGCGGCATCCGCTTCGAAGAAGTGCGCATTCCCAAGGAGAACGTGTTGGGCGCCGAGGGACAGGGCTTCAAGATCGCCATGAAGGCTTTCGACATCACACGGCCTGAAGTCGCTATGCTCGGCGTGGGCCTGGCGCGCGCGGCCCTCGAACACTGCGTCCGCTACTCCAAGGAACGCCAGACATTCGGTCGCCCCATCGCCCAGCACCAGACCATCGCGTTCATGATGGCGGACATGGCCAAGAACATTGAAGCCGGCCGCCTGCTGGCCTACCGCGCGGCATGGGCCTTCGACCAGGGCGAGCGAAACAGCTACTACGCCAGCGTGGCCAAGTGCTTCAATGCCGACATGGCGATGGAAGCAGCCGTCAACGCCGTGCAGATTTACGGCGGTTACG
>JAGRBM010000075.1 GCA_020434085.1 Chrysiogenia bacterium
GCCGAGACCTACGCCAAGGCGGCCGAGGTGGTGGGTCTGAGCCCCATCATCATGCACAAACAGGCCAATGCGCTCATCAAGAGCGCCCAGAACGACCTGGCGCAGGCGCAGATCCAGAGCGACCCCTCGCTCGAAGAGCGCGCCAACGCGAGGCTCCTTGAGGCCAAGGGCGTGCTGGATCAGGCCGTGTCGAATTTCCCGGGCTACGGCTCGATTTACAAGCGTCTGGGCGAGTTCTATAGTCTGCGCAAAGAGTGGTCCCAGGCGGCGGATTCCCTTCAAAAAGCCCTCAATATCAACCCTTTTGATGTCGAGGTGCAGCAGCTTATCGCCCTGGTCTACGAGCAGCTCGGCGAGAAAGACGCCGCTGAGAAACATCGCCGCATCATCGAAATTCTGCGCGGCTGAGGCCCCCGGTTGGGCCCACTGGGGACGGTGAGTTCACTTTGCCCCGACTCGCGCATTGAGGAAACCCATGGAATCGGCATCCGAGGAAAACGAACTCATCGAAACAGCCCAGTCAGCGCCCGAGGCGCAGCCTGAAACGCCGGCGTCGGAGGCTTCGACCCAGCCGCCCGAGGCAGTCAAAGCCGCCGCGAAGCTGCGCGAGGATCTGCTCGCCCAGATCCGCAAGAAGATCGTGGGGCAGGGCGAAGTGGTCGACCTGCTCGTGCTGGCGCTGCTCGCCCAGGGGCACGGCCTGTTCATCGGCGTGCCGGGGCTTGCCAAGACGCGGCTCATCTCGACGCTTGCCGAAGCAATCGGCCTTAAATTCAACCGCATCCAGTTCACGCCCGATCTCATGCCCGCCGATATCACCGGCACCGAGATCCTCGAAGAGGACAAGGCTACCGGCCAGCGCCACTTCCGTTTCGTGAAGGGCCCGGTGTTTGCGAACATCCTGCTGGCCGACGAAATCAACCGCACCAGCCCCAAGACACAGGCCGCGCTGCTCCAGTCCATGCAGGAATACAAGGTGAGCGCCGGCGGCCAGACGCATACCCTCGAAGCGCCGTTCCTTGTCTTTGCCACGCAGAACCCCATCGAGCAGGAGGGCACTTACCCGCTGCCCGAGGCCCAGCTCGATCGTTTTATGTTCTCGATTCACGTGGATTACCCGAGCCTCGACGAAGAGGTGCAGGTCGTTGCCTCGACCACCGGCGCGGTCGACGAAGAGATCACCCCGGTCATTACGCAGGCGCAGCTTCTGGAAATGCAGAAGCTCGTGCGTGAGGTGCCCGTTGCCGAACCGGTGGTGCGCTATGCCGTCGCGCTGGTTCGCGCCACGCGCCCCGATGACGAGAGCGCGCCCGAAGACGTCAAGAAGTGGGTGGCCTGGGGCGCGGGACCGCGCGCCAGCCAGTACCTGATCCTCGGCGGCAAGGCCCGCGCGCTCACGCAGGGGCGCACCGCCGTCACGGTCGCCGATGTGCGCGCGCTCGCCGGTCCGGTGCTTCGCCATCGCGTGGTGGTGAACTTCCAGGCCGAGGCCGAGGGCGTCAATTCCGACACGATCATCGCCAAACTTCTGGAGCACGTGCCCGGCGTTTGAGGTTCCCACAGCCGCGAGCGCTTCCATCCGGGGCGGCGCGCGGCCAACCCAGTTAGAGAAGCATCCGTTCCATGACCCAGCTGCTCGACCCAGCGACTCTGGCCAAATTGCGTCCCCTGGGGCTTCGTGCCCAGCGGATCGCCCAGGGCGTGTGGGCGGGCATGCATGCCTCCCCCAGCAAGGGCGCGAGCATCGAGTTTGCCGAGCACAAGCAATATTCCCAGGGCGATGAGCTGCGCCACCTGGACTGGAAAATCTACGGCAAGTCCGACAAGCTCTTCGTCAAGCAGTTCGAGGCCGAGACCAACATCGCCGCGCTCTTCGTGCTCGATACGAGCGGATCCATGGGGTATTGCGGCGCGCAGATGTCGCCGGATATCAACCCGGCCGATGTCGATACCGGCGCCGACCGGCGCGGGCAGGAACTTGGCACCGGGCAGGTGAGCAAGCTCGCCTATTCGGCCATGATGAGTGCGGGGCTCGCCCATCTGCTGCAGGGGCAGCAGGACGCAGTGGGTCTTGCCTGCGGCGCGAGCAAGCTCGATCTTTTCGTGCCGCCACGGCCGGGCCCCAAGCAGCTCGCCCAGCTCTTCCATGAACTCGAGGCCATTGAGCCCAAAGGCGAGTCGCACC
>JAGRBM010000076.1 GCA_020434085.1 Chrysiogenia bacterium
CGGGACCCGCGCGGTGGGGGTGCGCGTTCTTTACAGAGGGTGCGCCGTGGGTGGCCCAGCGGGTGTGTCCCATGATGAGGCCGCCGCTGAGCGGACGCTTGTGGAGGGCCGTGCGCAGCTCGGAGAGCTTGCCCTTGGCGCGCACCACTTCGGTTTCACCTTTGGAAATGCTGGCCAGCCCGGCCGAGTCATAGCCCCGGTATTCCAGGCGTGAGAGCCCGTCCATGACAAGCGGCACGCCGTCCTTGGGACCCAGGTATCCAACGATTCCGCACATTACTTTTTCTTCTTCTTGTTGCGCGCGGCCCAGCCGGGAATGTTCTTCTGCGGCGCGCGCGAGACGGCCAGCGCGCCGGCGGGTACGTTCTTCGTGACCGTCGTGCCCGAGCCCACGTAGGCACCCTTGCCGACCTTCACCGGTGCGACGAGCTGGGTATCGGAGCCGATGAATGCCTCGGCGCCGATCTCGGTGACGTGCTTGTTTGTTCCGTCGTAGTTGCAGGTGATCGTGCCCGCACCGATGTTGGCGCCGGCGCCGATCTTGGCGTCGCCAAGATACGAGAGGTGATTGGCCTTCGCGCCATCGCCCAGCTCGGCCTTCTTGAGCTCGACGTAGTTGCCGACCTTAGCGCCCTTGCCCACCTTGCTGCCCGGTCGCAGGTGCGCCATGGGGCCGATCTGCGCGAGCGGGCCGACGCTGCTCTCTTCGATGACGCTGTAGGGGAGGATGCTTGCGCCCTTGCCGATGAGCGAACCCCGGATCACCGCGCCCGCGCCGATGCGGCAGTCGGGGGCGATCTTCGTCGCGCCCTGCAGCAGCACGCCGGGCTCGATCACGCTGCCGGCGCCCACCTCGGCGGTGACATCGATATAGGTGTGATAGGGATCGATGATGGTGACGCCCTTGGCCAGCAGCGTTTCCATCTTTCGCTCGCGCAGAAGCGCGGCGGCAATCGCCAGCTCGGCCTGGGTGTTCACGCCGATGCAGCACTCGGGATCGTCGGCGACGACCGCGCGGGCGCGGCCCTCTTTCGCGGCCACTTCAAAAAGATCCGTCAGGTAGAACTCGCCCGAGGCGTTCTTGTTGTTGATCTTCGTAATCTGCTTGCGCAGCCAGGGCAGATCCACCACCCAGAAGCCGGTGTTGCACTCGCGGTGGCGCTCACGCTCGTTCTTGCCCAGATCCTTGTGCTCGGTGATGCGCTCTGGCGCGCCAAAGGGATCGCGGATGATGCGCCCATAGGCGCCCGGATCCGGCGGCACGAAACTCAGCACGCTGACCAGCGCCTTGGCCTGCTTGTGGCGGTTCATCAGCTTTCGCAGCGTCGCCGGGTCCATGAGCGGCGCATCCCCGATGAGGATCATCGCGTTGCCGGTCTTTGCCGATATTTTCGAGAGTGCGACCTTTACCGCGTCGGCCGTCCCGCGCGGCGGATCCTGCACGGCGGCAGCGGCCTTGTACTGATCGAGCAACGCGGAAAGCTCGGCGGGCGGGTCTTTGGGAATGACCGCGACGATCTCCTTGGGGCGCAGCGCCCGCGCGCTCTCCAGCACGTGGCCCAGCAACGGCCTTCCGGCAGCCTCCAGCAGGACTTTGACCTTGCCCGCCTTCATGCGGGTGCCTTTGCCGGCGGCCAGGGCGATGACGTAAAGCGGCGGAGTTGCCAAGAAAAACGCGCTCCTTCAAAGCGAGAGGCTAAGGCGAGTCTATTCGCGCCGACCTTGAGCGGCAAGGCGCGCCGGTTTTGCTGCTTACTCGCCGAAGGTCGGCACGCGGATGACGCAGCCGTTGTTGAGGGAGGCGGTGCCGCCGATGACGCTGTCGCAGTCTTCGGAGAGGGTGATGTAGAGCGATTCGCCGTCGGGGGTGATCGCCATGCCGGCGAAGCGGCCGCGACCGATGGGGCGGCCGCCGAA
>JAGRBM010000077.1 GCA_020434085.1 Chrysiogenia bacterium
AGGTCGGCACCGCGGCAGAGGCGTAGCTGACCCAGCCGTCCTCACCCACGTATTCAAAATCCCACTGGCAGTCGCGCCCGCCGCGGCTTGTCACCTTGAGTCGCGCGGCGTCCGAAAGCGCGACCCCGAAGGCATCGAGCGCGCGCTCTTCTTCCTCGAAATAGAGGTGCAGCCCCTCCACCGTCACGGCAAAGCGCCCGCCCCCGCAGTCGAAGGCCACGTCGAATCCCTCAAGATCATTCTTGGGAACGACGATGCTGAATTCGTCACGTTCGTAGCGGATCTCCGGATGCTTCGAGAGTTTCGCGACGATCTTGTCGATGGGGGTGGCCATGGGGAAAGTGTAGCGCATGGGGAAAAACAAAAACCCCCGGTCCTTTGGACCGGGGGTTTGTTTATCAGCGCGATAGAAAACGCGAAGCGCTACAGGCCCATCTGGCGGGAGATGATGAGCTTCATGATCTCATTGGTGCCGGCAAAGATGCGCTGGACGCGGCAGTCCTGGTACATCTTTCCGATGGGGTATTCGAGCATATAGCCGTAACCGCCGTGAAGCTGGACGGCGTCGTCGACTACTTCGCAGAGCATGTCGGTGATCCAGTACTTCGCCATGGAGACTTCCTTGACGATGTTCTTGCCGGCCATGTGCTCGACGATGAGCTTGTCCACGAACGTGCGGCCCAGCTCCACCTTCGTGGCCATCTCGGCCATCTTGAAGGCGTTGTGCTGGAAGCGGCCGATGGGACGGCCGAAGGCCTCACGCTCCTTGGCGTATTTGATTGCTTCGGCAAGGGCGGCCTCGGCACCCGCCTGCGCGCCGGCGGCGCAGACGATGCGCTCCTGCTGGAGTTCCTTCATGAGCTGGTAGAAGCCCTGGCCTTCTTTCTCACCCAGAAGGTTGGTCTGCGGGACGCGGCAGTCCTCGTAGGAGAGCTCGGAAGTATCCTGCGCGTGCAGGCCGACCTTTTCGAGATTGCGGCCGCGGGTGAAGCCCGGCGTGTCGCTCTCGACGAGGATGAGCGAGATGCCCGCGTGCGGGGGGTTGGCCTCGGGATTGGTCTTGGCGACCGTGACGATGAGGTTGCCGTGCTGACCGTTGGAGATGAAGGTCTTCTGGCCGTTGATGATGTAGTCGTCGCCGTCCTTGATTGCGGTGGCGCGGATGCTGGCCAGATCCGAACCGGTGTTGGGTTCGGTCATGGCGACGGCCGTCACGACTTCGCCGGTGGCACACTTGGGCAGCCACTTCTTCTTCTGCTCTTCGTTGCCGAATTCATAGATGTAGGGAACGACGATGTCGTTGTGGAGCGAGAAGGAAAGACCCGTCACGCGGGCGCGGGCACATTCCTCGATCTCGATGATCGAGTAGAGGAAGTCGGCGCCGGCGCCTCCGTATTCCTCGGGCAGGGTGGGGCAGAGAAAGCCCTGCTCACCGGCGTTGTTCCAGATCTCGCGCGGCACCATGCCGTCTTTTTCCCATTGGTCGTGATAGGGAACGACTTCCTTCTCCAGCCACTTGCGAAATGCCTGGCGGAACATCTCGTGCTCTTCATTGAAAACGACTGAACGGTCCATGTCTCTTCCTCCGTGGAATTCCGTTTTGATTCTTTTTGGGAGCGCCTCTCAAGCATCCGGACGCAGCGGGGGGCCGAAAATTTCGGCCACCGGCTTCAACCGGAGACTTGTCGCACGTCCAGCGCCCCTTCAAGCGGCGAGCCCCGGGAGCCTCTTTCGACTCCCGGGGCCTGCGCGCGTTTCAATCAGCTTGCGAAGTCTGTTCCTTAGAACGAGGCCTTCTTGTACATGGTCACAACGGCGGCGCCGCCCAGACCCAGGTTGTGCTGGAGGGCGATCTTCGCGCCTTCGACCTGACGCTTGTCGGCTTCGCCGCGAAGCTGCCAGTTGAGCTCGGAGCACTGGGCAAGACCCGTCGCGCCCAGGGGATGACCCTTGGAGATCAGACCACCGGAGGGGTTCACCACGGTCTTACCACCGTAGGTGAAGGCGTCCTCGTCGATGAGCTTGTGGGCGGTGCCTTCTTCGGCAAGGCCCAGGCCTTCGTAGGTGATCAGCTCGTTGGCGCTGAAGCAGTCGTGGAGCTCACAGACGTCCACGTTCTCGGGACCGTAGCCCGACTGCTCGTAAACGCTCTTGGCGGCGGCGGCGGTCATGCCGTAGCCGGCCAGGTAGCGGCAGTCGTTCTCGCTGAAGGTGTCGGCACCGTCGGTGGCCATGGCCATGCCGATGATCTCGACGGCCTTGTCCTGCAGGTTGTGCTTCTTGACGAAGTCTTCGCTGGCGAGGATCGCGGCGCCCGAACCGTCCGAGGTGGGGCAGCACTGCAGCTTGGTGAGCGGCTCGTACACCATCTTGGCGTTCTGGATGTCCTCGAGGGAGTATTCATCCTGGAACTGGCTGTAGGGGTTGTTCACCGAGTGCTTGTGGTTCTTGTAACCGATCTTGGCGAAGTGACGCAGCTCGCTGCCGAACTTGTCCATGTGCTCGCGACCGGCGTTGCCGAAGATCTGCGGAGCCGGAGGAGCCGGCACGAACTGGCGCAGCTTCATCATGGCCATCATGTGCTTGTCCATCGGGTTCTTGCGATCGTTGAAGTGGCTCTGGAGCGAACCCTTCTGCATCTTCTCAAAGCCGAGCGCCATGGCGCAATCGACGATGCCGCCCTCGACGAGCTGCTTGGCCAGAAAGAGCGCGGTCGAACCGGTCGAGCAGTTGTTGTTGACGTTGTAGACGGGGATGCCCGTCATGCCGAGCTCGTAGATGGCGCGCTCACCGCAGGTGGAATCACCGTAGCAGTAACCGACGGCAGCCTGCTGCACCTTGTCGTAGCTGATGCCCGCGTCCTCAAGGGCCTTGGTTCCGGACTCCTTGGCCATATCGGGGTAATCCCAACCGGCGCGTGCGCCGGGCTTCTCGAACTTGGTCATGCCAACGCCGACCACGAATACTTTGCGACCCATAACTTCTTTCTCCTTCTTGCCTCCGGTCGCTCGCCCTGTGCGGTGCTTCACGCCGGAGAGTTGTTTACTTATTCGCAGCCAGAAGCTGCGTTACCATCCATTTCCATGACTCAAGAAGCTCGGCCTCGCGGGTCTCGTCTTCCTTGAGAAGACGCCCCAGCGCGATGCCGCGCAGCAGGTGCACGGTGAGCTGCAGGGCGCCGTCGAATCCCGGGCGCTTGATGAACTCTTCGCCGAAGAGTTGCTGGCCGAGCTGCCGCATGCTCTTTCCAATTCGACGTTCGAGCGGCAGGAGCTTGGCGCGCAATTCCGAATCGGTGCGGGCGGCGACCCAGAGTTCGAGCACCGCGTAGAAGAGCGGGCCCGAGAAACTGCCGACCAACAGATCGATGGCCGCCGAGATCCGGTCGCCGTAGGAGAGACGCTCCTGCGCCTCGTGCAGCAGGTCCTCACCGCGCCGATTGGCCAGGTATTCGATGGCGCTGGTCACCAGATCCGCCTTGGTGGGGAAATGGTGGAGCTGCGCCCCGCGCGAGACACCCGCCCGATCGGAGACCACGGTCGTCGTCGTGCGCGCGTAGCCCAGGTCGACGAGGCAGTCGATTGTCGCCTCCATGAGCCGCGCACGGGTCTCCGCGCTGCGCTCTTCCTGGGTGCGCCGGGGGCGCTCTACCGCTTGTGACACCATCGTCATCGAGCAGCATTCTGGGGGGTAGGCAACAAACAGTCAAGCCTGATTGTAAATATGTAGCTTATACGTAACCAATTGAAATTACTGCGATTTTATTTGGCCTGCTGAGCCTGAAGGACCTGCCTGGCGATTTTTCTCAGCTTCGGCAGCCTGGGATTGCCCGGCTGGTTGCGTTCGATCCAGGCGATCTGTTCCATCGCCGGGCCGATCTCGCCGAGTTCGAGCTGCGCGCCGGCGAGGTCGGCGCGGTAGGAGGGAAACTCGGGCTCGAGCGCGACGGCGCGCGCGAGGTTCTCCCGCGCCTCTTCCGTTCTGCCGAGATACCCCATCATCACGCCCACGTTGGCAAAGGCGCCCGCGTTGAGCGGATCGAGCCGGGTCGCGCGAATCGTCTCGGCGAGAGCACGCTCGCGATCTCCGTCACCCCAGGTAAACACGGCCAGATTGCCGATGGCGCGTGCGCACTCGGGTGACCCCTCCAGCACGGCGCTCCAAAACTTTTGGGGCCCGTCGTAGACGCGGTTGCGCACGAACGCGCGCGCGCCATAGAGAACAATCAGCACCGCGGCCGCCGAGCCTGCGATGCTCGCGGCATCCTCGCGATCCCTGCGCGAGAACCATTCGCCCGCGCGAGCGGCGAGAATCCCCCAGCCGATCATCGGGATATAGAGATAGCGCTCGGCCGTCAGCTCGCGATGCCGGACGATCTGACACGTCGGAAAGAGCCCCAGCGCAATCACGCACATGGCAAAGCCGATCCACGGGCGCGTGAAAAGAAAGCGCACCATCACGATGAGATAGGCCGCGCCGATGGCCAGCGCCGCCCAGCCGAGCGGATCGTCGAAGCCGCTTGAATAGAGCCAGTGGCGCGGCGAGTAATCGGCCTGCAGGTGCAACGGAAAAACGAGCCGCCAGAGCAGCAGAATCTGCGCCTTGGCCGCGCTCATCAGGTGCGTGTCGAGACTGCCGCCGATCCATTTCGACTGAATTGAAGTGCCCACGTGCGTGACGAAGAAGGCGCGGTAGATGAGAAACGGGGTGGCCAGCGCGAAGAGCCCGGCAAAGAGCTTGGTCCGGCTTTTCAATGCATCCATTGCGCGCGCCAATGGCGCGTTGCGCCCCTCATCCCACCACCCGCGCCCGGCGATGCTGGCCTCATACAGGAGCAGCACCACCGGCAGCGGGAAGAGGCTCGCCTTGGCATTCATCCCAAGGAAAACGAGCAGCCCGCACACAAGACCCCGCGGCCAGGAAGGTGCCTCGCGCCAGTTCAGATACAGGTGGAAGATTCCCAGATAGAACAGCCCCTGCAGCAGATCGCGGCGACCGGCGACGTAAACCACGGACTCGGTCTGCACCGGATGAACGGCGAAGATCGCGGCAGCAAAGAGCGACCAGGCATCGGGCACGCCAAGGCGCCGAAACAATCGCCAGGCGAGAAGCACGTTGATGAGATGCAACAGCAGATTGAAGCAATGATAGCCCGTAGGGTTCTGACCAAAGAGCGCGAAGTCGAGATAGAACGAACCCGTCACCAGCGGCCGCATGGAGGCCTGCCCCAGTGGCTCATTCTTGCCCCAGCCCCATTCCGTGATGGAGTGCTGCAGCCAGGCATCTTCGAAAGAAACGAAATCGTCGAAAACGAAATCACCGGTGAGTCCGTTGGAGAAAACCAGCAACGTGAGCGCAAGCAGCGCCCACGGCGCCCACTTCTTGACCCCCGTTGTCGCACCGTCAGTTTTTTGTTTGTTGCTGCCCAACGATCCGCTTCCGTTTCCTGAATAGAGGCAGCCTAGCGCCCCGGTCCGTTTTTTTCAGCAGTCTTCTTCGCAACCGGTATGAGCATCGGACGCCTGCCCTTCCATCGTTAAATCCCGTTCAGATCCGCAACAAAGTGTTGCAACGCCGCACCGTTCCTGTGCATCTTGTAGGGAGCTTCCTGACGACAGCGCGTTTCCGGGCGTTCCTCCCGCGCGCTCCCGGCAAAAGGCCGGTCACAGGTATATGCAAGGAGTTTGAATGAACATGATCAAGAGCCGAGTACCCACTTTCTTCGCCGCCGCCATTGCGGCCTTTGCCCTCTCGCTTGGCGCCACCAACGCCCGCGCGGCGGAGAGCTTCACCATCGACGGAAATCACTCCTACGTAGTCTTCAAGGTGTTGCACCTGGGCGTCTCCAACAACTGGGGCCGCTTCAACGACATCTCCGGTACGGTGAACTTCGACGAAGCCAATCCCGAAAAGAGCAGCGTGAACCTGGTGATCAAGGCTGACAGCGTCGACACGGGCGTGGCCAAACGTGACAAGCACCTGCGCGATACCGACTTCTTCAGCGCCAAGGAATTTCCGGTCATCACCTTCAAGAGCAAGAAGGTCGTCAAGAAAGGTGACAAGCAGTACGAAGTCACCGGCGATCTCTTTCTCCACGGCGTGACGAAGGAAATCACCACCACGTTCACTCACACGGGCACCATGGAAAAGGATCCGTGGGGCAACAAGCGCGTGGGCGGCGAAACCGAGTTCACGATCGACCGGACCGACTTTGGTATCAACTACCGGCCGGAGGTAGTCGGCACCAAGGTCACCATTCACGCCGCGTTCGAAGCCATCCACAAGTAATCAGGCGCCGTCCCCGCGCAAACGCGCGGGGACGGGTAATTCCCTCCCATGTTGCAGGCAATCCTTCCATCCATCATCGGCACTTTGCTCGTCACCACGCTGAGCGCGGTTTTTCTGGCACTGGCCTGGAAACCCTGGCAAGACGTGCGTCCGGCCAAGCCGGGGTGGGGCGCCGCGCTGGGCCTTGGCATGGGCTACGCGCTTGCCCACGGCTACCTGGTAGGCTGGCCCGCGCTACCGCCGGTCACGGGCAAGCAGTGGGTCTTTGCCCTCGCACTGGCGGCAGCGGTGATCGGCAGCGTCCACGCGCTCGTGGCCGACAAACGCCCCGCGCACTTCGGCCTGTGCGGCGCGATGGCGCTGGCCGTGCCGATCGCAACACTACAAAGCAAGCTGCAATACGGCTGGGAG
>JAGRBM010000078.1 GCA_020434085.1 Chrysiogenia bacterium
CGCCGTTTCCTCTTCCTTGAGTCGAACGGGCCCGAAGCACTCGGGGAACTTGGCGGTGCGGCCCTTGTAGAAGGCGCGGAACTTGTCCATGTCGGCCTTGATGTCGTCGCTGGGATAGATGCCCGGGCCGAATCCGCCGCGTTTTTCCTTGTAGTCGAGCACGCCCGTCACGATGGGCACGCCTGCTTCCTTGGCCATCCAGTAGAAACCCGACTTCCAGTACTCGGCGCGGCCGCGTGTCCCCTCGGGCGGGACGACGATGACGAGTTTTTCGGAATTGCGAAAGGCGTCGGCGACCTGGCCGACCATGCCCTGGGGCGCGCGGCGATCGATGGGAATGCCGCCCAGAAATCGCATGAACCAGCCGTAGGGAAAACGGAAGAGGGTGTGTTTGCCGATCCAGTGCAACTTGATGTCGAAAACAAGCGCTATGCTCAGCATAATGGGCAGATCCCAGTTGCTGGTATGCGGCGCCGCGATAAGCACGAACTTGTCGTGCGGCGGACGCTCGCCGAGAATCTCCCACCCGATCAGCTTGAGGATGAGGCGGCCGATGAATCGTTTCACGTTGTGGTGTGCCCTTTGCCCCGAAAATTGAACGCCCGCTCACCTTAGCCGATGGGCCGGTGGTGGGAAACGCCGCGGGGCGGCGGTCACGGATTTGTCGCGGAAAATTGAACCTTGCTTACTTCTAGTAGCCGCCGTAGGCGGCCTCGCGGATCAGACTGAGCTGCTCCTGCAGGTCGCGGAGCATCTGGTTCCAGTACTGCCCCGTGCCGAAGTGGGGGAAGGCCGGCGGGAAGGCGGGGTCTTCCCAGCGGCGGGCAATCCATGCGGTGAAGTGGATGAAGCGCAGCGCGCGCAGTGGCTCGATGAGGCGAATGGTCGCGCGATCAAAGGGGCGCATCTGCTCGTAGCCGGAGAGCACGCTCTCCAGCGCCAGCCGCCGCTCTTCTCCCTCGCCCGGCAGCAGCAGCCACAGGTCCTGCACTGCCGGGGCGCGCACCATGTCATCAAAATCCACGAGCTTTAGAAACTGCCCGTCCCAGAGCAGGTTGCCTGCATGGCAGTCGCCGTGAACGCGGTGGTAACTCGCCTCGGCGAACATCGGCTCGGAGAGCTTGCAGATCTCGCGGACGGTCTGCGCGTAGAAGTCCTCGATTTCGGCGGGGATCTTCTTCTCCGAGAGCAGGTATTCGAGATTGGCGAGTCCGTAGGTCTCGGGGGTGAGTTTTACCCGGTGGGGCGCCTGTTTCGATGCGCCGACGTTGTGCAGGCGTGCCAGCAGGCGGCCGAGCTGGTGCAGGCTCTCCTCGCCCAGTTCCTCTGGAACGCGCCCGCCGACCTTGGGAAAGATTGCGTACCAGAGCTCGGTGCCGGGCACCTGCGCGAGGGTTTCTGCGGAATCGAAGGGCAGCGGCGCGACGGCGGGGATTTCCTGGGCGACAAGATCGGCGATGAACTCGTGCTCTTCGAGGATCTGCTCGCGGCTCCAGCGACCGGGCCGGTAGAACTTCACGATGCGGCGCAGGGACGCGGGCGTCTTCTTGACGATCCCGCGCGCCTCGTCCTCTTCGATCTCCACTTCGTAGACGCGGTTCTCGTAGCTGTTGAGGGCGTAGCACATGCCGGTGGTGACATAGCCGGCGGCCTCGACCGCATCGAGAACGCGGTCGGGGCCCAGATCGAAGAAATACTTTGTTACCGGGTCACCCCAGGCGGACTGCGACATGGCGCGGCTTATACCACACCGCTTGAGAGAGTGAGGGATTTAATCGGCGAGCGCGGAGGACTGCGCCAGCGCCTCGGGCGGCGTGATGCAGGCGGCATCCTCGGCGCTCGAAGGCGTGAGCAGGCTCATCTCGTGGTGCTGGTGATGATCGTGGCCGCCCCCGTGCTGGTGGAAGTGCATGAACACCGGGCGGGCCAGCGACCACACGCCCCAGAGGATGAGCACCACGCCTGCCAGGCCGTGGACTCTCTGGCGCACCGAGAGCGAGAGGCGCTCAAGCACGCTGGTGCCCAGCGCGAGCGCGGGCACGGTTCCCTGCGCGAAAGCGAACATGACAAGGGCGCCCATCACCGGCGACTGCGTCGCGGCGGCCTGCGCCTCGGCCGCGAGCAGCAGGCCGCAGGGAAGGAGGCCGAGCACGAGCCCCGCGTGCAGGCCGTAGGGCAGGGCGCGCTTTCCAGCAGGGCGCATCGCGCCGGCGAACAGGCGCTCGGGCAGCATGGCGGTGGGGCCCGCGCGCTCGCTGAAGACGCCCAGCACTGCAAGGCCGGCGTAGATCATCACCAGCCCTGCGAGAACGGCGACGGTCGTGTGAATCCACGGGCCGATGGTTCCGGTAAAGCGGCCCACGCTTCCGAGCGTTCCGAAGAAGAGTCCCAGAAAGGTGTAGGTCGCCGTGCGGCCCAGGTGGTAGCCGAGCTGCGCCTTCCAGGATGCGCCATCCTCGCATTCGCGCCCGGCGGCGGCGATGGCCAGAGAAAAACCACCGCACATGCCGATGCAATGCCCCACGCTGCCCAGCGCGCCGGTGGTAAAGGCGACAATGAGGGCTTCCATCAGTCCTCTGTCTTTCCGGTGTCGTCGGCGTCGGGCTCGACATCATCGAAGAGGATGCGCACGGCGGGCGTGTCGAGATCATCGAACTGGCCGCGCTTCACGCTCACGATGAACACCCACAAGGCGCCGCCTGCAAATAGCAGCGCGAGGGGAACCAGCAGGTAGAGCACGCCCATGACGACTACCTCTTGAACGAGAGGCCGATCACCGTCAGGGACGAGATCGGCATGAGCACCGCGGCCCACAGGGGCGTGATGTGCCCCGTGGCGGCCAGGGTGCCGGTGATGACGTTGTAGAAAAGGGAAAAACCCAGGTTGAGGCGCACGCGGCCCATAGCCTTGCGCGCCAGGGTGATGGCTTCGAGCACGGGGGCCAGCCCGGCCCGCGCGGTGGCCACGTCGGCTGCTTCGAAGGCCGCTTCGCTGCCGCCGTGGACGGCGATGCCCACGCCGGCGGCGGCCAGCGCGGCGGTGTCGTTGAGTCCGTCGCCCACCATGCCGATCAGTGCATCGCCCGATGCATCGGCGACGAGCTCGCGCTTTTGTTCCGGCGATGCCGATGCGTGCCAGCGCGCAATGCCCAGCTCGGCTGCCACCGCGCGCACCGGCGCCTCGGCATCGCCCGAGAGAAGTTCCAACTCAAGGCCCCGCGCGCGCATCGCGGCGGTGGTCTCTCTGGCATCGGAGCGAATTCCGTCGGCAATGAGGAACGCGCCGATGAGCTTTCCATCCACGGCCAGCAGAATGGACGCCGCTGCGCACTCGGTTTCCCGAACTGCGAGGGCGGCGTGCTGGGCATCGGTGGTCGCGAGAGCGTGTTCGGCCAGCCAGGCGGCGTTGCCCGCCAGAATCTCGTGGGCGCCGACGCGCGCGCGGATGCCGCGCCCGGGCTGCTGGTGAAAATCCTCGACCTTTGCGGCGGCGGGGGGCACGTGCGCAGCAATGGCGCGGGCCACCGGGTGGCTCGAACGCTGCTCGGCCGCGGAAATGAGCGGCAGGTGAAGCTCGGCGTTTTCATCGAAGAGGGTGGTTTCGATTACCTGCGGATGTCCTTCCGTCAGGGTGCCGGTCTTGTCCAGGAACAGACGCCGCACGCGGGCGAGGCGCTCTACGGCCTCGCCGCCCTTGATCAGGATCCCGCTGCGCGCGCCGCGGCCCATGGCCACCGAGAGTGCAAAGGGTGTTGCCAGCCCGAGGGCGCACGGGCAGCTTACGACGAGCAACGCAATGGCGTTGGATAGCGCGACGTCGAACCCCGCGCTCCACCACCAGGCGAAGGTCGCACAGGAGGCAAGAACGACCACCGCGACGAACCACGCGGCAATGCGGTCGGCGGTGGCGACGATGGGCGCGCGGCGGCGGGCGGCGTCTTCGACGAGGCGTGAGAGGCGTGCCAGGCGTGTTTCATCGCCGGTTGCGCGCGCGCGGATGCTCAGCGCGCCGTCGACGACGCTGGTGCCCGCCCAGACTTCCTGTCCCACGCCGCGCGTCGCGGGTACGCTCTCGCCGGTGAGCAGGGACTCGTCCACGTGGGAGCGTCCATCTTCGACGACGCCGTCAACGGGAATGCAGTCGCCTGGTGGCACGAACAGCAGGTCGCCCTCGGCAACCGACTCGATGGAGACGCGGCGGGGCTGGCCGCCGATTTCAGGGAGCATGAACGCGGTGCGCGGCACCAGTGCAAAGAGCGAGCGAGCGGCCAGCGCGGCGCGCCGTTTGCCGGTCTCCAGCAGCAGCCGCCCGATGAGCAGCAGGAATACCAGCATCGAGAGCGTGTCGAACCACACATGGCCGGTGCCGGTAAAGACATGCCAGCAACTGCTCAGGAATGCGACGACAATCCCGAGCGCGATGGGCACATCCATGTGCAGGCTGCCCACGCGAAGGCCGCCGATGGCGGAGCGGAAAAACGGCATCGCCGAGTAGAAAACCACCGGAATGGAGAGCGCGAGGCTGCCCCATGTGAAGAGATTGGCAAAGCCCGACTCGATGCCCTGGTACTCGCCGGCATAGAGAGCCGAACTAAACAGCATGATGTTGCCGCCGCAAGCGGCCGCCACGCCGATGCGGATGAGCAGGCGGTGGCGTTCCTTGCGGGCAATTTCTTCTTCCTGCGCGCCGCGTGCCGGATGGGGGGCGTATCCCACCGATGCCAGGCGCCGCCCGAGCGTCTCAAGGGGGCGGGACTTCGGGTCGTAGGTAATGCCCAGACGATTCTCGCTCAGGTTGAGCTGCGCGCCGCGAATGCCCTGGATTTGCAGCGCCAGGCGCTCGACAACCCACACGCACGCCGCGCAGTGAATTCCTTCGAGGTAGAAGTCCACATGCCGAAGCCCGTCTTCGCCTGGTTCGGTGTAGCGCTCTTCGAAACTCGGGTCGGAGAAAAATGCGTAGCCGCCAAGGTCGCCGACTTCGTCGACGCGCTGACCGCTCTCGCCAAGTCGCTCGCGCAGCGCGTAGTAGCCCCTGCCGAGGCCGGTGTCCTGAAGGATGGAGTAAGCCAGGCTGCAGCCGCGGCAGCAGAACTGTTCTTCGGGTTTCTTGCCGAAAATGGGTTTGTCCGGGAGCGGAAGGCCGCAATGGACGCACTGCTCCGGGGCCTTGGCCTCGGGCAGCGGGCAGACATTTTCGGGGCCTTGCATCAGGGCTCCAGATAGAGCGAGCGGGTCCAGCGTGCCTGCTGCGTGCCCTTGCTTACATCAAGGGTGAGTTCCCACAGGCCCTTGTCGGGCAGTGAAGCCAGCGCGTAGCGACCCTCTCCCAGGGGAGAAAGTGCGCCGGCGGTATCGAGGTCGGGATTGCTCGGCCGGAAAAGCGTGGCCCGGACGCTCGCGTCGTTGAGGGGGGAGCCATCCTTCGCACGCAGGTCGATGCAGAGCTGCATCCCTTCGCACTCGGTCACCTCGTAGGCCCAGCCGGTCTCACGGGTGAGCTTTGCTTCCGCAATGGCCTCATCATAGCGCAGCCCCATCTCATAGGGCTTGTCGCCGATCACCTGGGAGGAATCCTTGGCCGTGGCGTAATAGATCATGGTGCCGTTGGCGATGATCAGCATGGCAAAGCCCGCGAGCACGCCCCACAGCCACAGAGGGTCGCTGCGAAAGTTCACCTCTTTTTTGGTTGAGTCTTTTGCGGAGTTGGATCCCATGGCGTCAGCTCCTTGGGCCGAGGAAAGTGGCTTCCATGCGGGAGATTACCTTGCCGTCTTCATTCTTCCCGAGCAGGCGGATCTTGTGCCGCCCGTTGTCGAGAGCTTCCTGGGGGGCGGTTACGAAGATGCCGATCTGGCCGACTTCGCCTGCCTTGACCGGGAAGGGTTTGATGGGAACCACCAGGTTGCCGCCCTCAAAGCCTTCCAGCTCGAAAGTGAGCGCGTGGTCCCTGCGATCCTTGTTGAGCAGCTTGAGAGTGAACTGATTGTTGATGTCTCCGGTCTGGCCGACACGGAAGGGGGCGCCCGGCGGACGCAGGATGGTCATCTCGATGATATCGCGGTTAACCAGCCGGTAGGTCAGTGCGCCGCCAATGGCCAGTAGCAGCAGGGAGTAGATCAACACGCGCGGGCGCATGAAAATGACCGAGCGCTTGCCCTGCTCGAACTCGCGCTCTGTGCCGTAACGGACCAGACCGCGCGGCTTGCCCAGCGCGTCCATGACCGTGTCGCAGGCGTCGATGCAGCGCGCGCACTGGATGCATTCCATCTGCAGGCCGTCGCGAATGTCGATGCCCGTCGGACAGACGTAGACGCACTTGTCGCAGTCAACGCAGTCGCCAAGGTCGGCTGCTGCATCTTTCCTGCGCTTGCCGCGGGGCTCGCCGCGAAGCGGGTCGTAGCCGACGGTCAGTGAATCGAAATCCATGAGAGCCGACTGGAAGCGGGCGTAGGGACAGGCGTAGGTGCAGAACTGCTCGCGGAAGAATGCGAAGTCCCAATACATGAGCCCGGATGCGCTCAGCGCAAAGGTCATGGCCGCCCGGTGGGAGAGATCGAAGCTCGAAAGCGCATGAATGAGCGGCTGAGCCCCCAGGAAATAGGCCACCAGCGAATGGCCCACGATCAGGGAGGCGACAATGAAAATTGCGTGCTTGAGCGCCTTGCGCCAGAAGCGATCGAAGGTCCAGCCCTTCTGGTCGCGGGCCAGTCGTTTGGCGCGGCCGCCTTCGATCCAGTCCTCAACGGGCAGATAGAAGGCGTGGAGGAACACCGTCTGGGGGCAGGCGTAGCCGCACCACACGCGTCCTGCCAGGGCCGTCACAAAAAAGAGCAGGATCGCCGCGCCCACCAGGATGAAGATCATCAGGTGAACGTCGGAGGGCCAGAAGGTCACGCCAAAGAGT
The DNA here is from genome assembly GCA_020434085.1 of Chrysiogenia bacterium. Classification (NCBI taxonomy): domain Bacteria; kingdom Pseudomonadati; phylum Chrysiogenota; class Chrysiogenia; species Chrysiogenia bacterium. The sequence goes on from JAGRBM010000078.1 coordinate 6,907, forward strand.
ATGAACTTGCGCGCCGGGATATCGAGCAGAACGGTCTGGTCGCCGTTCATCGTTGTCCATGGGAGCGCAAGAAGAACCAGCACCATGATCCAGCTCGCCCAGAAGCGGAACCGGGTGAATCGCCCCTTGATCTTCATGGGGTGAATTTTGGCGCGTGTCTTACCTTTAAGAACGTCAAGCAGTTCCGACATCGGGTGCTCCTTTGTCCCGCGTGAACCGCCTTCCCGACAGTGCCGTCCGAGAGTTACTCTTCGGGCTCACCGCCCCCCAGGCTGTACACAAATGCTGCGACCTGAGCGATCTTCTCAGGCCCTAAGATGGGTCCCCAGGTGACCATGCCCTTTTCGGGCACGCCAACTGTGATGGTGTGACGGATGTTGTCGTACTTGCCACCATGAATCCATTCGTTGTCCGTGAGGTTGGGGCCGATCCCGCCGGTGGCATCCACACCATGGCAGGCGACGCAGTTGATGGTGAAGACTTCCTTACCCGCGGCGACAGCCTCGTCATTACCGACATAGGCTGCACGATCGACCGGCGGCATGTCAGGACCGCTGCCCCCACCGTCCGGCGCGGCAAAGAGCTCCGGGTGCATTTCCTGGGCCAGCGCGGTTTCGGCTTCCAGCTCGGCTTCCTGGGTCATGCCGCCAAGGCCCATGTACATCCACATGACGTAGAAGATGGCGAAGATCACCGTGCCGATGCTCATCCAGGTCCACCAGCCCGGAAGCGGGTTGTCGTATTCCTGAATGCCGTCGTATTCGTGACCGAGCAGTCGGTCTTTATATTTCTCATCACTCATTGATATTTTCCCCCGGGGTTTCCCCCTCGTTCTCACCCTTGAACGGCAGGTTGCGCGCCTGCTCAAAGGTCTCGTCATGGCTCTTGCGCATCGTCCAGTAGATGACGCCGACAAAGAGCGCGACAAAAATCAGGAGCGAGATCAGCGAGAGCATGGCGCTCATGCCGCCTTGTTCGAGTGTTCTAAGTGCCGATCCCATGTTCGGTTCCTCTCGCGTGCGCGCCTAGCGGCTGGCAGTCTGGCTGGCGTTGTTGCGCCAGCCGATGTCCATGCCCAGACGCTGCAGATAGGAGATGAGCGCCAGGATTTCCGTGTCGGCCTCGGCATTCTTGGCGGTGCCGCTGCGCAGATCGTCCAGGATGTCCTGGGCCTGTGCCTTGGCGTCCTTCATGCCGTTGTCGATTTCCTCGAGCGTATACGGAACGCCCACGCGGCGCAGCGCTTTGAGGCGCGGCTTCACCGTGTCGTAATCGATCTTGTATTTCAGCAGCCACGGGTAGGGCGGCATGATCGATCCGGCCGATGTCGCGCGCGGATCCTCCATGTGCACGTAGTGCCAGGAGTTGGGATACTTCCCGCCCACCCGGTGCAGGTCGGGCCCGATACGGCGCGATCCCCACAGGAAGGGATGGTCGTAGACGAACTCGCCAACCTTGGAATATTCGCCGTAACGGACCACCTCGTCGCGGAAGGGGCGCACCATCTGCGAGTGGCAGTTGTTGCAACCCTCGCGGATGTAGATGTCACGACCCAGCACTTCGAGCGGCGTGTAGGGCTTGACCGAACTGATGGCCGGCACGTTGGATTCATCGACCAGCAGCGGCACGATCTCGAAGAGGCTTCCCACGGCCAGCGCGACCAAAGTCAGCACCGTGAAGACCAGCGTCTTGCCTTCGAGCTTGCGGTGGCCCTTCGAGTCGTCGGCCTCGTTGCGACCCACGATATCGGGAACCTGCGCCGCCTCGTCGGAGAGGTCGGCACCCTCGGCCTTGGCCTGGGCGATGGTCTTGACGAAGTTGTAGATGCCGATCAGCACGCCCGTCAGGTACAGGCCGCCGCCGATGGCGCGGGTGATGTACATCGGGCGAAGGCGCGTCACGGTCTCAACGAAGTTCGGGTAAACCAGCAGGCCGTCGGGGCCGAAGGCCTTCCACATCAGGCCCTGGGTGATGCCGGCGACCCACATGCTGGTCATGTAGAGGACAATGCCGATCGTGCCGGCCCAGAAATGCCAGTTGGCCAGCTTCACGCTGTAGAGCTTGGTGCGATACAGGCGCGGCAGCATCCAGTAGAGCATGGCAAAGCTGGTGAAACCGACCCAGCCCAGGGCGCCGCCGTGGACGTGGCCGATGGTCCAGTCGGTGTAGTGGCTGAGCTTGTTGACGGCGCGGATGCTCATGAGCGGCCCTTCGAAGGTGCTCATGCCGTAGAAGGAAATCGATACGACCCACATCTTGAGGATCGGATCGGTGCGCAGCCGGTCCCACGCGCCGCGAAGCGTGTAGAGACCGTTGATCATGCCGCCCCAGGACGGACCCAGCAGCATGACCGAGAAGACCATGCCGGTGGTCTGCGCCCACTGGGGAAGCGCCGTGTAGTGCAGATGATGGGGGCCGGCCCAGATATAGATGAAGACCAGCGTCCAGAAGTGGATGATGGAGAGCCGGTAGCTGAACACCGGTCGCTCGGCCGCCTTGGGCAGGAAGTAATACATCAGACCCAGGAACGGCGTCGTCAGGAAAAACGCGACCGCGTTGTGGCCGTACCACCACTGAACGAGCGCGTCCTGCACGCCGGCGAAGACCGAGTAGCTCTTCATGAACTCCGCCGGGATGGCCAGCGAGTTGACGATGTGCAGCATGGCGATCGCCAGAATGGTGGCGATGTGGAACCACAGCGCGACGTAGATGTGCTTCTCACGTCGCTTGAAGAGCGTGCCGAAGAAATTGATGGCGAAGATCACCCACACGATGGTGATGAGAATATCGATGGGCCACTCGAGCTCGGCGTATTCCTTGCTGGTGGTGTAGCCCAGCGGCAGGGTGACCGCCGCCAGCACAATGATCGTCTGCCAGCCCCAGAAGTGGAGCTTGCTGAGCGTATCATTGAACATGCGGGCCTTGAGCAGGCGCTGCGTGGAGTAGTAGACACCGGCGAAGATGGCGTTGCCCGCAAAGGCAAAGATCACCGCATTGGTGTGCAGGGGGCGAAGCCGCCCGAATGTAATGAACGGGATGCCGCCATTCATCTTCCAGCTGACAAGCTCGCCGGCGATGATGAGTCCCACGAGCATTCCCACCGCACCCCAGATAAAGGTTGCGATGGCGAACTTGCGCGTGATGGCGTCATCGTAGTGGATGGTCACGGTGTTTGATTGGTCACTCATGCCGTCTGCCTATTCCCCCATGGATTGAAATAGCCGGGCACAGGAATCCCCCCGTGCGCCCGACTTGTTGGAGACCGCCCGGGCTCTCAAAGCCCGGAAGAGCGGCTGCTCATGGTGTTTTAACTACGGAGTTGCCCTGCCCGGTCATATGACAACTGTCATACGTTCCTGTAATAGCAGAATAGGGGCGGAATTCGCCACTTTCACGACTGTCCGCAGCAAAAGAATTTGTAACGATATCAATCGCCTGCGGCGTCTAAATCAGAAGAAATTGGTCGGGTTTTTCGGCCAGTCGCGGCGCTGCCCCGGGGCAGGGGGCGGCTTCGCGACGCAACTACCGGCCGTTCAGGCCCAGTAATCCCGATAGTGGCGGCATCGCAGCGCCCAGCAGCGGGGTGAGCCAGCGGGTCGCGGCGTAGGAGGCCGGGTAGGTCAGAATGGACCGGCGTTTCTCAATACCCTCGCGAATCAGCCGTGCCAGCTCGGCGGTGTTGCCGCGCGGCATTCGCTCGAGCTGCGCGCCCGTTTCCGTACTCAGGGTGTTGCGCAGCATGTCGGTCTCGACCGGACCGGGGAAGACAGTCATCACATTGACGCCCGAGCCGGCCAGTTCCACGCGCAGCACGTCGTCGAGGCCCCAGAGCCCGCGCTTGGTCGCGACATAGGTGCTCGTCGCCGGTGCCGGGAAGAAGGCCGAGACCGACGAGAGCGAAACCAGCGTGCCGTGGTCGCGGTCGATCATGCCGCCGATCACCTCGTGGGCGAGCTCGGTGGGGGCGAGCAGATTGAGCTCGAGCGTTTTGCGCACCTGCGCGGCGGTCTTTTCCTCGAAGCGCTCGACGCCGCCTGAATCGCCGGCGTTGTTGATCAGCACATCGATGGGGCCGCACTTCTTCTCGGCGTCCCTGGCGAGCTTGCGCGGCGCGCCGCGCTTGGTCAGATCGGTCTCGAAGATTTCGGCGGTCCCGCCCTTCTTGCGAATGCGCGCGGCCAGGTCTTCAAGCATTTCGCGGCGGCGCGCAGCCAGCGAGACGCGCGCGCCGTGGGCGGCAAGCTCCAGTGCAACGGCCTCGCCGATGCCGGCCGAGGCGCCGGTTACCAGGGCGTGCGCCCCGGTCAGATCAAAGTGGCTCATGGTTGTCCCCCCTTGCGTGTCACAGCGGTGGCGGGAGCGGCGCTCCCTGCTAGACTGCTCGCTCTATAACACGTGCGATGCCGCTCGGGCAGAAAAAGGCGCGGAAGGACACATCATCTTGCAGGATTTCGGACCACTCGTTGAACTCGATTCACCGGCATTCGTCCACGAGAGCGCGCAGCTCTACGGGAAGATTCACCTCGCACCGGGCACTTCGGTCTGGCCCTTTGTCAGCATGCGGGCCGAGGACCAGGAGATCCGCGTCGGGGAAAACACCAACATCCAGGACTTCGTGATGATCCACATCGGCTACGCCACGCCGACCATCATCGGGGCCAACTGCTCGATCACCCATCACTGCACGATTCACGGCTGCACCATCGGCGACAACACGCTCGTTGGCATCAACGCGACCATCATGGACGGCTGCGTGATCGGCAGGAACTGCATCATCGGCGGCGCGGCCTTTTTGAAGGAAGGCACCGTCATCCCCGACAATTCCATCGTCGTGGGCGCCCCCGGCAAGGTGATCAAGCAAAAGAACAACTGGGTCGCCAACTGCATGAACGCCCGCTACTACCGGCGAAACGCCGAACACTACGCCCGCGGCGAGCACCGCGCCTGGGCCGGCAAGGACGGCAAAACTTGGGCGGCCGAGCAGTTGCAGGAATTGCAGAAAGAGTTCAAGGCGCTACTGGAATCGGGCGCGGAAGTAATTCCGGAGTAGGATTGGTTTGAGAAAAGGGCGGGGGACTCAATGAAGAAACTCTACTGGCTTTGGTGGGCGGCCTTTGCGCTGGCGGCGTTTTTGACGAGCCCCGCACCGACGGGGGAGACCTTCAGGCTCTTCGGCAACCTGGCGATCGGCAACTACTGGGACTTGAACCCCGCGCTCATTGCGGAGTGGAATGCGATC
>JAGRBM010000079.1 GCA_020434085.1 Chrysiogenia bacterium
GAGAGCGTCCCGGCCGCGCAGACGCCAACGATTCCCCCGCCAATGATCGCGATTTTGATCGATGTGCCCATGACCTCTATCAGTAACGCTTTGACGCTCCGCGCGCTAGAGTGGGGCGGCCCTGAAAACAGGCTGGAGGACGCGACATGGTGGGACGCAACTCACTGACCCATGAAAAGGAAATCACCAGCGAGGTGCTTGAGTGCCTGGAAGACGGCACGCTCAATCCCGAGGCCGTCGGGTTTTCCCGGCATCCGCACCATCGCTGCAACCTGAAGGGCTCCTGGGGGCGCAAGAAACGCTGGGATTACTGGTGCGTCACCAGTCGCGAAGGCGCGCTCTCGATTACCTACGCCGACATCGACTACATCGGGCTGGCCACAGTCAGCTTCCTCGATTTCGAGACCAAAGAGTTCACCGAAAAAGTGGCCATCGTGCCCCTGGCGCGCGGATTTTCCCAGCCCGAAACCGTCGCAGGCAGCGACGTGGTCTTCAATGGTTCGGGCCTGCATTTTGGCATTCACGAAGAGAAAGAACGCGCGCGCGTCGTCGTGAGCTTCAAGAAACTTGGCGGTCCGCACGTGGAGGCCGAGCTTGAAGTCGATCGCCCCGCCACGCACGAAACGCTCAACGTACTCGTTCCCTGGAGCGACACGCGCTTTCAGTTCACTTCCAAGCAAAACACGCTGCCCACGCGCGGACATGTCACCGTTGGAAAGCGTCGCTATGAGTTCAATGCCGCCAATGATTCCTTTGCCACGCTGGACTTCGGACGCGGCAAGTGGCCGCGCAAGACGACGTGGAACTGGGGCTCGGCATCCGGTCACTCGGGCATGGATGTCATCGGCCTGCAGTTCGGCGGCAAGTGGACCGACGGTACCGGCGTGACCGAGAGCGGACTCGTCATCAACGGCAAGCTCAGCAAAATCGGTGAGGCCATCGAGTGGACCTACAACACCCGCGATTATCGCGAGCCCTGGCTGCTCAAGACCCGGGAGAGCCGCGCTCTCGATCTGGTATTCGATCCCTTCTACGAACGCACGATGAAGCTGCCTCTGGGCTCCTGGGGGGCCGAAGTCCACCAGTGTTTCGGGCGCTACAGCGGCCGCATTACCGATGAAGAGGGCCAGGAATACGAAATCGAGGACATTATCGGCTGGGCCGAGGAGATGCGTGCGAGCTGGTAGGGCGCCGGACGCGCCGCGTCGTTATCGCAGCTAGAAGTAAGCAAAGATCACTAGAGATCAAAGCAACCCGATGCTAGACTGATCCTACTGTCCAGGGATGGGAAGAAGGGGACCGCAACACCAGGAGCGGTGCATGCGTAGGGTGGTCATAGCCTTTGGGATTTTTGTGCTCTTTGCCGGAGCGCTTGTCCCTCTGCGCGCTGACTCTGCGCCGCCCCAGGGAAAGACCTTCACCATCGGCCTCGTGCAGATGACAGACGTCGTTTTCTACGATGACGCGATCATCGCCATGCGCAAGGAACTCGAACGGCTGGGCTGGAACGATCGCAAGCAGCTCAAGATCCTGCGCCGCGTCGCGCTGGGACAGACCAAGGGCATCTGGGACAAGCTCGAACTTCTGGGCGCCCTTCACGGCTACATCGACGAATTCATCGATCGCAAGGTGGATCTCATCATCACGGTGGGAACGCCGGCGACGACCTGGGGCGCCGAGCGCGCCCACTCGGCGGGCATTCCCACGATGTTCATGGCGGTATCCATGCCCGGGGTGCTCGACTTTAAGGACGAGGGCTGGCTCACCGGGTCGACTACCTTCGTGCATCCGGGCCGTATCATTCGGCTCATCAGCAACACGATCCCCGACGTAAAGCGCGTCGGCATGATCTTGAGCTCCGACCCCAACGCGCGCGGACTTTATGAATTACTTGAGCCGGTAGCCAAAGAAGTCGGCATTACCCTGATGGTCTACGAAGTCGACAAGAACGAGGACGCGAAGGCAGCAGCCGCGTATTTTCTGGCGAACACGCCCGATGCCTTTCTGGTGATCCCCGACACATGGGCCGGGCGCGACGACAAAATCAATTCCAAAGTAATGATCGAGCAGCTCTTTCGCAAGACGAAACTGCCGATCATTGGCGCGTTCCCGGAAGCAACCGATGTTTTCCCCCACGACGTGGCGCTCTCGGTCGGCGTGCCGTTTGCAAGCACGGGCACCGCGGGGGCCGTGCTCGTCGACAAAATTCTCAATGGCACGCCGCCGGGATCGATTCCCATTGCCGCGCCGGCCAAGCCCGAGATTCACGTGCGCAAGGCCGCCGCGCTGCATACGGGATTTCCGCTGACACCGGCGCTGCTTAAAATTGCCGATGAAGTGAGTGAATAGGAGCTAGAGTTTCTCTACCAGTGGGTAGAGCTTTTCTTCCTCAGTGCGGATTCGCTCGCTGAGTTTTTCCACCACAACCCTGAGTTCATTGTGGAATGCCGTTTCGTCGCTGGAAGGCTCGTTTTCCGACCATTTCTGGACGAACGCAGTTGCGGCTTTTGCCAGCGAAGTCATGGTCATCTGGAAGCCGCTGGCCACCGCGCGGGAGATCGCGCCGCCGTCTGCGAGCGCGGGATAAAGCTTGGTGTCTTCGAGATTCAGGTGTGCGAGAAGCGCGACGGTAAAATGCTTAATATCGGCTGAAGACGGCGTCTTGTTTGTGAAGCTACCAAGAGACTCTGCGAGGGCTGCATGTTGCTTCTTGAGTGTTGGAACAAGGGATGGATCGACCATGATGTGCCTCGGTTTCTCCGCTCCGACCATCTGGATTGTTGTCTGTGGGCTTCGTCCGGTCAATTTTCCGATTCAGACAAGGCGCGGAGTTGTCGCCCACCCGGCGCGGCGATAGGCTGCAGTCCATCGGCCCGATGGGCGCCGGGGAACGGAATACCCCATGGACGACCTGCTTCAACAAATCCTGACCGCGCGTGTGTATGACGCGGCCGAGCGCACGCCGCTCGATGACGCGCCCCAGCTCTCGGCCCGCACGGGCAATCTGGTCTGGCTCAAGCGCGAAGACCTTCAACCGGTTTTCTCGTTTAAAATTCGTGGTGCCTACAACAAGATCGCCCACCTGACGCCCGAGGAACGCGCCGCGGGCGTGGTCTGCGCCTCGGCGGGAAACCACGCGCAGGGCGTTGCCTACGGCGCGCGCAAGCTGGGCATCGAGGCAATCATCGTGATGCCGCAAACCACCCCGGAGATCAAGGTCGGCGCAGTACGCCGTTACGGGGCGCAGGTGGTGCTGGAGGGCGAGAGCTACTCCGACTGCGAAGCCCGCGCCCGGGCCATTGCAGAGGATCGCGGCGCCACGTTCATCCACCCCTTCGACGATCCGCTGGTCATTGCCGGCCAGGGTACCTGCGGACGTGAAATCGCCGATCAGTGCCCGGACGTGGACTACGTTTTCGTTCCGGTGGGCGGCGGCGGCCTGATCGGCGGCGTGGCGGCATATCTCAAGCAGATCAAGCCCGATACGAAGATCATCGGGGTGGAACCTGTGGACAATGACGCCATGCGCCGCTCCATCCTCGCGGGTGAGCGCATCGAGCTCGACCGCGTGGGGCTCTTTGCCGACGGCGTCGCGGTCAAGCGCGTGGGCAAGCACACCTTCGATCTGGTTCGTGAGTACGTGGACGAAATCATCACTGTGAGCGTCGATGAAATCTGCTCGGCTATCCAGAGCGTCTACGAAGATACCCGTGCCATTGTCGAGCCCGCTGGCGCACTGGGGGTGGCTGGACTGGAAAAATTTGCCGCGCGCGAAGACCTGCACGACAAGAACCTGGTGGCGATCAATTCGGGCGCGAATATGAACTTCGAGCGCCTGCAGTTCGTGGCCGAACGCACCCTCATCGGCCGCAGCCTCGAAGCGCTCTTTGCCATCACCATCGATGAAAACGCCGGTTCCATGCGCCAGCTCGTCGAGCAGGTGGTGCGCGACAATCCCATTCGGGAGTTCGGCTATCGGCTCTCCTCGCGCCAGGAAGCGCACATCTTCCTGGGCGTTGCGACCAAGGATGCCGGCGACGTCGAGGACTTCGAGGCCATCCTTGCGAAGTTCGGCTACAACTTCATCAACATCACAGCCAACGAGCTGGCCAAGGAACACATTCGCCACTTCATGGGCGGGCGCGCCCGCGAGGCCAGGAGCGAAGTGCTCTACCGCTTCAATTTTCCCGAGCGCCCCTACGCGCTCACGGATTTCGTTTCCGCGATGAGCAGCACGTGGAACATCTCCCTGCTCCACTATCGCGGGCAGGGCGGCGACTTCGGCCGCGTGCTCATGGGATTCGAGATTCCCGAGGGCGAGCAGAAGAAATTCGAGGGCTTTCTGGACGAGACCGGTTACCGCTACTTCAATGAGAGTGAGAACCCGGC
>JAGRBM010000080.1 GCA_020434085.1 Chrysiogenia bacterium
CGCCTGCCCCTTGTCGGCAAGCACCTTCGTGATCGCAGCCGTCAGCGTCGTCTTTCCGTGATCGACGTGTCCAATCGTTCCCACGTTCACGTGGGGTTTGGTTCGCTCGAATTTCTCCTTGGCCATGGCTCTGATCTCCTCCCGAGTTGCGGACCCTGCCGACTCGTGTATTTACTTCGTTTTCTCTGAGACGGCGGCCCTTGCCGGCCGGCTCGATATTGAAAACACGACCGAGCAGCGCGGCACCTCTCCCGATCCACAAGGGCTCTGTGGGTGCGCCGCCGCTTCGACCGCGTGGCGAATACCAAATTTTATGGAGCCCACAACCGGAATCGAACCGGTGACCTCTTCCTTACCAAGGAAGTGCTCTACCGACTGAGCTATGTGGGCCCTGATACTGCGACCTGGTGGCGCTGAGTTGGAGCGGGAGACGGGGCTCGAACCCGCGACCCTCAGCTTGGAAGGCTGATGCTCTAGCCAACTGAGCTACTCCCGCCAAGTTGCGGATACCTTATGAACCTTTTCAAAGGTCCCCGCAAGCGCCAAACCGACGCAATTTCAGACTTTTTGGTGGAGGCGGATGGATTCGAACCATCGTAGGGTTACCCCGACAGATTTACAGTCTGTTGCCATTGACCGCTCGGCCACACCTCCAGTGAAACCGATTCCAGTTGTCCCCGATACTCGCGTCCGGCGCCTCTGCTGGTAAAAAGAGCGGCTGCCAGGATGCGCTGCGGTGCGCAGATGATCGAGTTCTCCGAAGAAGCGGCGGCGCAAAAAGCGCCTGAGCTGCAGCCTCTTCGGCCCTGTTGACAAAGCGGACGCCACTTGCGGCGTCCGGTTCCCAACGGGGGCTCCTATATATAGGGGTTTTGCTTTCAAGGCAACACCTGTAGCGCAATGTTCTGCACGGAAAAAAGCGCTGCGCTTCCGGGCACTTGCGCCCGCTTCATGGACCCGCCGGGCCGGCGGCGCTACAAGTGAAGGCGGATGCAGCAACCCCGCATATTCTTCACCGGCCTGCTGCCCCTTCTGGGGGCGATTTCCATCGCACTGTGCTGCGCCTGCGAGCGGGAGGTCCAACAGGCGCCCCCTGCCCCGCTGGCACCGGCCGCAGAGGTCGGTCTCAAGGCCATTAAGGCCCGGGGCGTGCTCCGGGTGCTCACCCGCAACAATTCCAACAGCTACTTCGTCTGGCGCGGCCGCCGGATGGGATTCCAGTATGAGCTGGCCGAACGGCTGGCAAAGCGCCTTGGCGTCCGGCTGGAGGTGCTGGTGCCCCAGGACTGGGAGAGCATGATCCCGGCGCTGCGTGAGGGCCGCGCCGATGTGATTGCAGCCCCCATGACAATCACCCCGACGCGGACGGAGCAGGTCCTCTTTGCGCGCCCCTATGCCGCCACGCGCATTGTCCCGGTCTGGAAAAAGGGCACCGAGCCCGTGGTCAGCGCCGAGGACCTCTCGGGCCGCAAGGTGCGTGTCCACGAGGCCCACAGCTACTACGGGGAGCTGCGCCGCCTCAACGAAAAGCTGGCCGCGCAGGGCATCCCGCCCATCAAGATTGTCAAAGCCGACCCCGAGCTGACCACCGAAGACCTGCTCGAACAGCTCACCGAGGGCAAATTCGACTACACCCTGGCCGACGAGCAGATCGCGCTGGTCAACAAGACCTTCCTGCCCGAGCTGGAAATCGGCCCGCCGATCTCCGGGGAGCAGCAGCTCGCCTGGGCCGTGCACCCGGCGGCGAAAGATCTCGCTGCCGAGATCAACAAGATGATCACCCAGCTCAAGCGCGAGCCCACCTTCAATGTCATCTACAACCGTTACTTCAAATCGCCCAAGCACAGCGCGCGCATTCGCTCCGACAAGCTCTATGCCGCCAGTGGGCAGATCTCCCCCTACGACAAGCTCATCAAGAGAGCCGCGAAGGAAAACAAGCTCGACTGGATCCTGCTGGCCGCGCAGGTCTATCAGGAAAGCCGCTTCGATCCCCAGGCAAAGAGCTGGGCGGGCGCGCGCGGGCTTATGCAGCTCATGCCGGCCACCGCGCGCGAGCTGGGCGTGAAAAAGCCCGCCGACCCTGCGCAGTCCGTCAGCGCCGGGGCGCGCTACCTGGCCCAGCTTCGCGATCGCATCCAGGACGTGAGCGCGCCAACCGAGCGCATCAAGATGGCGCTGGCGGCCTACAACTGCGGACTCACCCACGTGCGCAATGCTCGGAAGCTCATGCGCGAAGAAGGCGCAACGGCCGACACCTGGCGCGAGGTCCGCAAGGGGCTCAAGAAGCTCAGCCAGAAGAAATACTACGCACGTCCCGAATACGGCTACGTGCGAGCCAGCGAGCCCATCCGCTATGTCGAAGAGATCACGAGTCGCGCCGCGGCCTACCGCCACGCGCTCGGCGAGCGCGACGAGTGACTATTTGGGCACTTCGGCCCAGAACAGCCCGCGCACATCACCGAGCGCAAAGCCCGTGGCCTGATCTTCGGGGTACTGCTCCGCAAGGGCTTTGCGCACCTCGGGCGAGAGCGTCTCGCGCGCGCCGTGGCAGTTCAGGCAGAGTCCCATCGTTCCAATGGGACGGATGACCCCGACACGATCGCCCAGGTCCACCGCCATGGACTCCACCGCGTCTGCCTTCTTACCGGCCGAAGTCTCTACATAGGCCGCAACCCAGTCGCGCGGCGCGTTCGCCGGGTTGCGCAGCTTGTGGCTGGTGCGGCCCATCGTGATGCCCTGCTCGCTGGCCATCCGCGCGGTGATCGCCTGCGCCTCGTCGTGGCACAGATGAATTGCAGAGACGGGCCCGCCCTCGGCGATCTGTTTCTTGAGCTTGCCCATGAGTCCCTTCTTGAGGGCCTCAATGCCGGCGTCTCCCCTGGCGATGGCGCCGGTCCATTCCTTCGGCGCCTCATCGATCTTCCACGCACGATTCTCCGAACCCGCTGGCGCGGCGATCAGCAGCGCGCATACAAATGACAAGGCCGTGACGAGTCGTTTCATGGCTCTTCTCCCGGGCAGCGTTGCAGCTATGCTACCCCCGATGAAAATGCGCCGCCACCTCTTGAGCACCCTTGCCTGCGCCCTCATTCTCCTGGGTGCCTGCACGAAGCTCCCCACCGGCCCGGTCTGCCAGGGGCGCTGGATTCCCAAGAGTCCCGATCGCCTTGAGTGCGCGCCGGTGCCGCGCAACACCATTCTGCTCATCGGCGACGGCATGGGCCCCGAGCAGGTGCGCGCCGGCGGGTTCTTCGCCCACGGCGCGCCCGGCACGC
>JAGRBM010000081.1 GCA_020434085.1 Chrysiogenia bacterium
AGTTCCGTGGGCAGGGCATTGGGGTCGACCGGCGGCATGTCCATCTCTTCGCGCAGGTCGATGATGTCCTGGCGGTCGGCTTCGTCGTCGGTGAGGTTCTGCTCCCGCTTGAGCTTGCGGTCCAGGCGTTTGAGCAGGTCGATTTTGTGCGCCTCGTCCTCTGGCAGCAGGTCCGCCACCGAGCGGGTCTGGAGCACCACCTGCTTGGGAAGCGTCGCGTCGGCCTTTTCGATGGCATCGATGAGGTCGTCGACCTGCTCGCGCGTCTCGACGCTGTAGACCGCCGGAGCAGAGTTGATGTTGAGCACATCCTGGGAGATCACGTCGACGCGGTCGATGGTGCCGCTGGTGGGCCGGTATTTCGATACGTCGAAATCGACCTTTGTATGGCGCGCCATCCAGACCGAACCCAGGGTGAGCACCGCGACTGCGGCCAGCATCGGCTTGCGATGGCGGATGGGGAAGAGGGCGAGCTTGCGGTAGATGGGCGCGGCGCTCGCCTCGCTCATTGCAAAGCCTGCGATTCCGCGGCGTTCCATCAGCATGAGCAGGGCCGGCATCATCAGCAGGATGCCGAAGCAGGCGATCAGGATGCCCGCGCCGGCAAGGATGCCGAACTGGGTGTAGCCGCGAAAATGTGCGGCCATGAGAAGGAAGAACGCCGCCGCCGAAGTGAGCGAGGCATAGATGCACGAGTGCCCGGTCTCCACCACAGTCAGCCGGATCGCCTCTTCCACGTCCTTACCCTGGCAGCGTTCCTCGCCGTAGCGGTTGACCAGGTGGATACAGAAATCGATGCCCAGTCCGAAGAGGATCATTCCCAGGAAGGCGCTCATGGAGTTGAGACCCTTGGGGATGCTCAGGCTCGCAAGGGCGAAGACCCAGTGGACCGTCAGCGCCAGCGGCGCCAGCAATGCCAGTACCGCCCAGAAGGATCTGTAGACCAGAAGGATCATCAGGACGATGAGCACGCCGGTGAGAATGCCGCCGGCCTGCACGTCGCCATCGAGGATGTCGTTCTCATGCAGAAGCCCCATGTAGGGGCCGCCGTAGCTGAGCTTGATGTCGCCGAAATCACCCGCGGCGAGGGTGTCGGCCACCGTGTGACCGACCAGCGCGCGCACGTGACGCGCGGCCTCCACATCGTCGGGGAAGGCGCGGGGGGCCACCAGCACCAGCAGCTTTTCGCGCTTGGTGTCGGCGAAGTAGCTGAACCACTCATCGACGGCGTGTTTGTCCTTGATCTCGTCGAGGGTCTTGTCGGCCTTGCTCTCTACGCCGAGGTCGACGAAGAAGGCGCTGCGCTTGAGCTTTTCTTCCTTGAGCTTGCGCTCCATGGCCTCGACGAATTCATCGAGGTCCTCGGTGGGCATGTAGAGGAACTTGCGCTTCTCGAAGTAGTCGGTTTTGGTGCGGTAGCGGGCCTGGCGGATGAGCGGATCGGCCTCGAGCGGCGCGATCAGGCGCGAGGCGAAGTCGGCCATCTTCTCGATGGGCGCGCCCTCGATGACGACGATGAACTCGCCCAGGCCGTCGATTCTCTCGCTCAGCTCGTGCAGCCGCTGCATGGCGGGGCTGCTCTCGGGCAGCATCTCGGCGTAGTCATTGTTGATCTTGAGCTGGAAGATGCCCGGGGTGAGCGCCGCGGTGAGGATCAACGCCGCAAGCCAGATGAGGCCCGGACGGCGAATCGAGAGGGTCGCCAGCTTGTCGAGGATGCGTTGCATGGATGTCCGTGCTGCCGTTGAATTGCCCGGTTCCGGCGAACGCGGGATTGTTGCAGCGGCCCTGATTATTGCCCCGGCAGGGGGCGCGGAGTGTGACCGGCGCCACGGAATCCCTGCCCGGGTTGCGCTACTTTAGGGGCCACGGCGCGCCTCGTCTACTAACCGACAACTCAGTCAGGTACGGCTGGCCCTGGGTCGTTTTTGCCCTGATTTCAAAGTCTTGCGTGGCTCTCGACCCCGCCCCCCGAAATGAGTAAAGATTGGCCCCGAGATGAAACGCACAACCTTGAAACCAGCCATCACTGTCGTATTGAGCAGCCTGGCCGCCCTTGTCCTGGGAGCGGCCGTTTCCCCGGTTCGGCTCGCGCCCGATCAGATCGTGCGCAAGCACCCTGAACTGGCCTTCTGGCGCATGGGGCTTCCCTACGGTTCCGAAGCAGGGACCGAGCCCGCCCCGCGCGCCTTTGAGGAGATCGGCGGCTTCCTGCACATGACCGATGCCATGCGCGAGGCCGTCGACCGCCAGAGCGAGAAATTCGCCGAGCTGATCGAGGTGCGCGACGACCTCATCCGCCTGGACTTCGAGGACTTCTTTGAGCGCGACCACCCGCTGTTTTTCAACAAGCGCACCGGCGAGCGTGCCATCCGCGTCGAGGGCCTGTGGAACGACCGCGACCAGTACGACCTGTTCATCGGGAACCTGCCCTTCAACCAGCAGCGCCCGGTTCGCATGGGCAACCTGGCGGCGGAGTTCTCGGTCAAATACAGCGCCACCAACGAAGACGCCGTGCTGCTCAACACCAACGGTCACTTCGACATGGGCACCATGCTCTACCGCGAAATGCTCGAGAGCTGGCAGGTTCTGCAGACCCAGATGGACCGCAACCGCATCTTCACCGAGGAGTGGAACAAGAAAGTCTCCCTTTCGGGCGTGGGCATGGGCCCGGGCCTGGATGAGGACGACATCGAGGTCCTCTCGCAGATCTACGCCAGCATTCCCAACGTCATCGACGTCGTTTCGAAGTTCATGACCGTTGAGGACGTCGTCGACCTGGCCAAGGCCGTCAACGGTGAAGACGTCACGGAGCTGAACTGGACGCTCAAGCTCGACATGGAGAAGTTCGAGGAGTTCTATCCCGAGACCCTGGGCGAACTGGCCCTGCTGCTCGAAAAGGTGAGCTTCAATACGGTGCTGCGCACGGAATCGGGCGGCTCGCTCGCGCGGATTTCCTACAGCAACGAAAATCACCTGCTCGCCGTCCACATGCTGCTGCGCGATGGCGGCGTGGTCGTCGCCGACGCCGACGGCGTTCCGACGGATGAGACCGTCAACCCGGCCAGCGTGAAGTCGCTTTCCTATGTTGCGCAAACAAATGTGGTCGCCCACTTCCTTGGACTCCGTTTCTACATCGACAACCTGCCCATCGAGTGCACGTACCGCGCGGCCAGCGACTGGGACGCCGACAAGCGCCTCTCGAAGTTCCGGTTGCAGTTCCGCAAGGCGCCCGAAATTCACGCCGAGGGCGCGCTGTTCTACATCTTCCCTGCGGGGATGGTGAACTTCCTGAGCTTCGGCACCATGATCGGCGATGCCGAGGACTTCTTCGCCGGTATGGTGGAGGGCAACGACCGCGCCGGCGCCGTGCTCGACCTGGAGTTCATGGAATCCCAGGGCTATCACCGGCTTCGCGGCGACCTCACCGTGGAAGTCCCCTACAAGGCCATCAGCCCCATCGCGCGTGAATTCATCCAGCGCGAGTGGGACGACATCGGCAGCCCCTCCAGCGAGGAAAGCTTGCGCCTCATCGACGATCTCCGGATCGCCCTGCGCAAGGACTTTGAGAAGATCGACCCACGCAGGTGAGCAAACGCTTCCAACGCAGGCCCGGCAGGGCGCGGCGGCCCTCGGGTCTTCGCGTCTCGCTGCTGGCGTGCGCTCTGGCGCTGTGCCTGCCTGCGGCCGGGGCGCTCGCGCGGCGCACCATGCCACAGGAACTGGCGCGCTTTCCCGAGCGCCTGGGCTACTGGCGCACCATTCTGCCCTTCGGCTCCGAAGCGCCGGGCGACCCCACCGACCGCGCCTTTGACGAGATCGAGGAGCTCATTTCGCTGGTCCGCGAGATGCGCCTGGCCCTCGACCGCAATCCCGAGCAGACAAAGGCGCTCATCGACCTGCGCAACGCATTCATCAAGCTCGACCTGGACGAGGTGATGGAGAACCATCCCTACTTCTTCACCAAGCCCACCGGCGAGCGGGCCATGCGCATCGTGGGCACGTGGAAGAAGCCGGAATACGAGATCCAGCTCGGCGACGTGGAACTCTACCCCGCGCCGCCGCCCCAGATGGGGAACCTGGCCGGAGAGATTTCCTTCTCGCGCAACCGCTTCATTCCCGAGAGCATCAAGATGCGCTCGCACGCGCGGCTGGACCTGGGGCCGCTGCTCTTTCGCGAGCTGCTCGATAGCTGGGCCGTGTTCAACTACCAGATGGCGCAAAGCCGCATTCGCGCCGAGAAGTGGGCCGCGAAGGTGAAGATCCCAGGCGACGCCCTGGGCCCCAACGTGGACGAAGGCGACCGCGAGGCCTACGGCCAGTGGATGGCCAGCTTCCCCAAGACCGCCAGGCTGCTGCGTGAATTCGCGGTGGTCGACGACGTCGTGACCTTCCCGCCCACGGAGACCTTCGGTGACGCGACCTGGTTCAATCTCAACCTGCACATGGACACAGAGGCCTTCTCGCGGATCTACCCCAAGACCTACATCGAGCTGAAGTTCTTCTTCGAGCGCGTGACCTGGTCGGGCGCCTTTCGCACCAAAGACGGTGGCGAGTTCCTGCAGCTCGGCTACAACGCGGCCACGCGCAGCTTCTGGGTAAAGATGTTGCTCAAGGACGGCGGCATCGCCGTGACCGACGGTCTGGGAAGCCCGACGGGCAGGGTGCTCAGCCCGGTGGAGGTGAACGACCTCGAATACACCGTGGGCATCAATGCCCACGTGGACTTCTACGGCCTGGATCTCGACATCCGCGGTTTCCCCCTCGACTGCAAGTATATCGGCCCGCAGGACTGGTCGGTGGACGCCCGCCAGGCGGAGTTCGCCGTGCGCTACCACCGGCCGCCCACGGTGAAGGTCTCGGGCGCCTACTACAACCTGTTTCCCACCTGGTTCATCGACATGATCATCCCCGGCACGCTTGAGGAGCGCTTCACGACCTTCTTCACCCTGATGGCGCGCGGCAACGGCGGCGACGGGGTGATGAGCCTGATCGACTTCGAGGAAGCCCACGGCCAGCACCGCATGGCCGGCGAGCTCTCGCTGGAATTGCCCTACCAGATCATCAGCCCGGTCGCGAAGTGGGTCATCGAGCGCGAATGGGCCGAGCTGACCGAGCGTCCCGACCCCCAGGCCCGCCGCCTGCTGGACGACCTGCGCCTCGCCATCCTCGAAGACTTCCAGCGCATCGACCCGAGAAAAGAACCGGGCAAATATTACCCGGGCAAGTGAACCGCGTTCGCCCAAAAACGGGCCCCATTCGGGGCCCGTTTTTTTGTGACAATGTGCGGGTCATCTCGGTCCATCTTGGGTCATTACGGGTCAAAGCGGGTCATCTTGGGTCACGGGCGGTTGCGCATCCGCAAGAAATTCCCACAATGAAGAAGAGGAATGACCGCCCCTGCTCCCCCCTCGGGGGAGCTGTCACCGAAGGTGACTGAGGGGGTGGTCGAGGCTGCACGCCGCAGCGCTGATCGCCGTCTGCACGACCCCCTCAGTCCGACCGGGCCGGACAGCTCCCCCGGGAGGGGGAGCAGGGAAGGAACACATGAACACCCGCGCACTCGCCAGAGACCTCCTCGAAGACTTCGCGCAAACCCGCGGTCCGCTCATGCGCAATCCCGCGTGGGCGGTGATGCGTGCGATTGCGCTGGCGATGCTCGCGCAGATCCTTCGCGAGGCCCGCGACCCGAATCTCCGCGTGATGGCGGCCGGGGCGCTGGAAACACACACCGGCGCGGCGCCCTCGAAGCGCGGGGCCAGCAAGAAGGAATGGGCCGTTGCGAGTGCACTCTTCGCCGACGTGGTGCGGGTGGCGGTGGCGCAGGTAGATGAACTCACAAAGCGCGAGGCGCTTGCCGACCTGCTGGCCGGTGACGACGAGAGCGATCCCTTCGAGCGCTACTGGAAGTGGCTTCCGACTGCGACGATCTTCGCTACGCTCCTTGAGGGGCCGACGATTGCGTTGCAGCTCCAGGCTGCCAGGTGGATCCTGTCGCGGAGCCGCGCGCTGGCGGAGAGGGTGGGCTACGGAAAGCCAACCATCCCTGCTCCCCCTGCGGGGGAGCTGTCCCCGAAGGGGACTGAGGGGGTGCCGGGAGCTGCGCAAAAGAAATCCGATCGTCCTGCCGCGACCCCCTCAGCCGCCTGCGGCGGCAGCTCCCCCGGAGGGGGAGCAGGGCGGAGCTGCGTTCACGACCGCCGCCGTGACGCGCTCTTGGGGCAAGAAAAAAATATTTGGAAACTGTAAACGAGATTGGAGAGAGAAAAACACGGAGACGAGCAACCAGCCATTCACCGATGTAACCCGCGCGGCACCGGGCTTCCCACGCCGGTTCCGGCGAAATACCCTGCGCGTAGCGGAGGAAAAACCATGAGCGAGCAGCCACATGTCGTGATCATCGGGGGCGGATTTGCCGGGCTCAACGCGGCGCGGGCGCTCTCGGGCGCGCCGGTGCGGGTGACGCTGCTCGACCGCCGCAATCATCACCTGTTCCAGCCGCTTCTCTACCAGGTCGCCACGGCGGGGCTCTCGGCCATCGACATTGCCGAACCCATCCGCCGCGTGCTGGGCCGGCAAAGGAACGCGCGCGTGCTGCTGGCCGATGTCGGTGGCATCGATCTGGCCGCGCGCAAGGTTCGCTGGGAGGGCGGCGAACTCGATTACGACTACCTGCTCGTCGCCGCCGGGGCTACCGATTTTTATTTCGGCCACGACCACTGGCGCGCAAACGCGCCGGGACTCAAGAGTATCCAGGATGCGCTCCGGATCCGCACGAGGATCCTGCAGGCCTTCGAGCGTGCCGAGCTCGAGGAGGATCCGGCCGAGCGCGAGCGACTGCTGACTTTCGTGGTGATCGGTGGCGGCCCCACCGGCGTGGAGCTCGCAGGGGCCATCTCCGAGCTGGCGCGGCTCACGCTGCAGCACGAGTTTCGCGGCTTCGATCCACGCAGCACGCGGATCATCCTGCTCGAAGGGGGAGCGCGCATTTTGCCCATGTTCCCCGAACAGCTTTCGGCGCGTGCTCTCTCGCAGCTCCAGGGGATGGGCGTCGAAGTGCGAGCCGGGGCGATGGTGACGGACATCGATGCGGGCGGCGCGCGCATCGGCGAGGAGAAGATTCACGCGCGCACCGTGCTCTGGGCCGCGGGAGTCGCCCCCTCGCCCCTGGCGAGGTTGCTGGAGACGCCGCTCTCGGCGCGCGGACTGGTGGTGGTGGAGAGTGACCTCTCACTGCCCGCTCACCCGGAGGTCTTCGTCGCGGGAGATCTGGCCTACGTCGAGAGCGCAGGCGAAGCCGTTCCCGCGCTGGCACCCGCCGCCATTCAGGAGGGCCGCCACGCGGCAGCCAATATCCTGCGCCGGACCCGGGGCGAGCCCACGCGGGAGTTCCACTATCTGGACAAGGGAATGATGGCCACCGTCGGCCGGAAGGCGGCGGTGGCGAGTTTTGCCGGCATACAACTCTACGGCCTGTTTGCCTGGCTGATGTGGCTGGTGGTCCACATCTTTTTCCTGATCGGTTTTCGAAACCGGTTTGTGGTGATGTTCGAGTGGATCGGCGCCTATTTCACCTACCGTCGCAGCGCGCGGCTGCTCATCGAACGCGAGCCCGACGGCGAAGGCTGAGCCTAGTCCTCGCTGCTTTCCTTCGACGGTACGACCATGACCGGGCAGGGGGCGTGACGCACCAGGCGCTCGGCGACCGAGCCCATGAGGACGTGGCCGATGCCGGTGCGGCCGTGGGTGGCGGTGACGATCAGGTCGATGTTGTTGCGCTTGGCAAAGCGCGCGATTTCCAGCGGGGGCGAGCCCGCGGCGACGAGGCCATCGACTTTTACGTCCTTGCCGTATTCGTCGACCAGCTTGCGGATGAGCTCGCGGGCGTTTTCTTCCAGGCGCTCGACCATCTCGCCCTGGGGCAGCACGCCGGCCAGTGCAAGCGGCGCTGCGGCGGCGGGCTCGACGATGTGGAGCAGGTGCACCTCCGCACCGAACTGGCGGGCCATGGCGATGCCTGCGTCGATGGCGCGCTTGCTGCACGCGGAGAAATCGATGGGGATGAGAATCTGTTTGAACTCCATCACGGGACCCGCCTTGGAAACCGGGCTCGGCTGCTTGTTGTGCCGGCGCCCTTCATGGAACCCGATTCCGCGGCGCGGGTCAATGACCGTCGTCATGGCGTCTGCTGGCGCGGGCCGGCACGCGCGGCTAGGCTTGGCCCCGTGGCATCGAGCGCAACTTTCACATTCCAGGTCGAACTCCAGCACAACTACCAGCCGAAGATGCAGGGGAAGATCGTCATCGGGCAGATCGAGTACGAGACGCTCGAACACGTCGTGCTCAAATTTCTGGGCTGGTGCGTCTTCTATCACGAGCGCCTTGCCATCGAGAAGAAGATCGACGATCTCTTCGAGCCCGACCTCGTCCTGCAGGGCTACGACGGGACGGTCCATCTGTGGGTCGAGTGCGGAAAGGTTTCCATCCACAAGCTCAACAAGCTCACCAAGCGCTACCCGGGCTCGCGGATCTACGTGCTGCTGGCCTCCGAGCGCGACGCCCGCCAGATGGCTGAGCAGATTCGCAAAAAAGTGGACAAGCCGGCGGCCATCCGGCTGGTGGCCTTTACCGAGGACGTGGTCGGCACGTTCCTGCCCACGCTGATGAACAAGAACGAAGTGTGGTGCAATCTTTCCTGGCCCGAGAACATCGAGGACGCCGTGGCGGCCGACGTAATGGAAATGGAAATGACGATGAACGGCTCGTGGATTCACTGCCCGCTCAGCGTGACGAAAATGGTTGGCTAGTCGAGGGAGTCGGGGGACTTCTGCTTGGCTTTGACCGGGCGCCAGAAGACCGAGCGGGCGAGAATGGCCATGGACTCGACGAGCTCGGCGTCGCTCTCACCGTCTTCCACATTGCCGGTCAGGCCCATGGTGTTGGTCACGCTCCACGAGATGCCCAGCTCGCGCGAGCTGTCCTTCATGAAGCCCACAACCCGTTCGATGTCGCGGTAGACACGCCGGTCGGCGCCGATTCCCAGGGCCTTGGGGATGGTGAAGAGCCGGCAGAAGCCGATGATCTCGTTGTCGCGGGTGGCGAGCTGGATGGAGCTTTCGAACCAGCGGTGACCATCATTCCAGCGCTCAAGGATCTTGCTGAGTTCCTTGCGCTCCTTTTGATTGGTGACCGGGTCGGTAACGCCCGCTTCGGGCCGTTGCGTCTTCCCATTGATGATGAGGATGTTGCTGACTTCCTCGCTCTGGGAGAGCTTTTCCCAGTAGGGCTTGGTGCGCCCCAGGGCGGAGAAGATCATGAGCTTGGTCATGGCCAGCGGGCCGAGGACGGGCAGGAGGATGACATTGATCCAGCCGGTGCGGGTGAGAAGCTTGACTGCGACGAACGCCACCACCGAGATCGCCAGAATCTGACCCCAGGGAAGCTCGTTCGTGTCAAGTGCGGTCATTTCGGGGTGTAGGCTCCTCCGAGGGTGAGCTGAAGAGGTGCCAAGTAGAGCTGACCCGTTTCGGGATCACGCAACTGCACTTCGAGGATGACTTCAAGCTCTCCCCTCCTTTCTACCGCATTGAGGGCCACCATCTCCAGCCTTTTCGGGGCTTCATCGGTTTCGCCTGCTTCGTGCGCGGGCGCCTCGGCGGCCGGAGCCTCTCCAAACGAGTCCGAGACGTCGATTTCGACCTCGAAACTCTCTTCGTCGGACTGGGCCGGGGCGGCCTCCTGTTCGGTCGAAGGGGCAGGGATTGAAGTCGGGTCGGGCCCAAGGCCGGCCAGCGCGTCTTCCTCTTCGTCGTCGTTGATCGAGGATTCGAGCGAAGGCGCCGGTTCCATTGGGGGCAGCGGGTCAAGGGGCTCGTCGATGGTCGTCTCGTCATCGACCGGCACCGGAGCCGACGCCGGCGAAGCGGGCGGCGGCATCGGGGGCGCCGCCACCGATGCGCTCGACCTGGGACCGGTGAACATGGGCTGGTTGCCGCCGGGGATGGCGCCTGCGCTCAGCTCCCGCATGACCATTTTGGTGATCATGGTCAGCGTCTGCAGCACGCCCTGCCCCCGGGAGGCCACGGCCTCGATCGTGGGCAGGCCCAATGTGTTCACCGCGCGGTTGAGCTCTTCGAGCGTCATCGCGCCCTCGCGATCGCGCTTGTTGTACTGGATGAGGATCGGGATCTTCTTGGGATCGCGGCCGTGAACCTTGAGGTTCTCGATCAGGTTCTTGAAGGACTCGATGTTCTCGTTGAGATATTTCGCCTCGGAGTCGGCGACAAACACGATGCCGTCCGCGTTCTTGAGCACCAGCTTGCGCGTGGAGTTGTAGAAGATCTGGCCGGGTACCGTGTAGAGGTGGAAGCGTGTGCGCAAGCCGCGAACCTCGCCCAGATCCACCGGCAGGAAGTCGAAGAACAGGGTGCGGTCCTGCTCGGTCGAGAGCGTCATCAGCTCGCCCTTGTGCTCGTGCTTGAGCTTGGCATGGACGTACTGGATGTTCGTCGTCTTGCCCGAGCGCCCCGGGCCGTAATAGACGATCTTTGCGTTGATCTCTTTTGCTGCTGCGTTGATTTGTGCCATGGCTGCCGGGGCTACTTCTTCTCTTTTTTGCGCCGCTCTATCTCTTCACGGGTGGTGATGATGCGCTTGGCAGCCGTTCGCACGGCATTGGAGACGTTCTTGTTCTTCGAGAGCTCTTTCTGGTCCTTGGGATTGAGGAAGTTGAGCATCTTCATCGCGACATCGGGCGGCGAAGAAGGGTTCTCTGCGAGATGCTTCTTGATGGCGTAGTCCTTGATCCACTTCTTTGTCGATGCGATCTGGCGAAGGACCTGCTTGTCCACGTTGCGATTCTTGACGAAATCCTCGATCTCCGGGTCCTGGAGCTTCGGGCTCTTGAGCACCGCCATGCAGACCACGCGGTTGGAATCGAGGATCAGGTAGGCGCGCGCGGCCTTGTTGCCCAGCGCGGCCAGCTTGACCTTCTCGGAGGTCTTCATGCCTCCGATCATCGCCTGCAGGTTCTGTGACTTCTTGTGGTCTTCTTCCTCGGGGAAATCGTTGATGAGCTCATCGGGGAAGTCGTCTTCGTCTTCGAAGTCGCCGGCCTCGGCCATGCCGATGTCATCGGCTTCGATGAGCTCCATCGATTCGTCGATTTCGATTTCCTCATCGATCTCGACATCTTCGGCTGCAGCAGGGGCTTCTGTCTGCATCCCCAGGAAGTTGGTGCGGAACTCGATCACGCGGGCGCGCAGATCGGCTTCCAGCCTGGGGTTGGTGAGCAGCGCGCTGGTGATTTCCGGCGCGTCGAGCATGCGGCGCTGGTTCTCAATGATTGCGGCCTGGACGTGGCGGCCCCCCTGGGCGGCAATGCCCATCAGGGTTTCAACCGACGTAGCCGGATGGCGCGCAATGGCCTCACGGGTGTCGTCGTCGGTGCGAACCTCCGCGTAAAAGGCCAGGATTGCCTCGTCGGAGAGCTTTTGAAGCGCAGGCCTTACAAGATTGCCCGGGAGGTCGGCGATCGACTTGCGGGCGGTGCTGGAGACATCCTCTTCCGGGGCCTGGGCAAGGAAATAGTACACCAGCACCATCTGGTCCGGCGGAAGCGGAACGAGCCCGCGCGCGGCCATCAGCCGTTTTGGCGCGGGCACGCTCTCGGAGACAAATTTTTCCAGTTCGGCAGGGACGTTCATGGCCATCAGTGCCGCTAGTCTAGACGCTCAGGCGTCTGAATTGGAGAGGGGGAGAAAACCCCGATAAACCCTGTTCTGGCAGGCCTCAGCGGCCCGCGGCGACGTCTACTTCCACACCCGATTCGAGAATGCTTACCAGCGGCTTCTCCACCGCGGCGGCATTGTCATAGGTGCCCGCCCAGACCGTCCAGTTGGGCAGTTCCACGCGGGCATCGGTGAGTTCACCGATGAAACCGCTGTCGGAATTGGCCAGCCGGTCGGCATACTCGCGCCCCTTGGACTCGGTAAAGAACGAGCCCGCGTAGACCGCGTAGTTGCCCGGTCCGGACTTGATGATAAAGGCATCGAAGCCCGCGCGAATCAGCTTGCGATAAACGCTCTTGGCGCTGCTGGAACTGTCGTAATTGCCCACGTGCAGGCGGTGCATCTTCACGCTCGAGCGCGTCTCACGCACGATGGGCTTGAGCCCCGCCTTGCGGACGCGCTCCTTGGCCGCTTCCATGTTCTTGGGAACGACAAAGGTGCCTACATACAGGGAAAGCGGCGCCGAGAGGCTGCCGAGCTTGGTTCGGCCGTCGTCGGAGAGGCCGCCGCTGGCCGTGTCGTAGAGCTTGCTGCCCGCGAAGTGCTTGGTCGTCGGTGACTGGTCGAGATCGCCCAGACGCTCGACCTTGAGGTCCGGCGCCGGCGGCGGGGTCGAGGGAATGGCCGCGGGCTCATCGGGCATGATGTCTTCGGCGCTGATCATGGGCTCGGGCTCGGGGGCCTCGTCGCCGCCGAGGATGAACATGGCACCCACGCCGAGCAGCAGCAGCACTGCAATGGCGGCGCCTGCAATGATGATGACTTTCTTCTTGTCGCCGCCGCGCCGCTCGACCTGATCGGTAATCGGCAGGTCTTCGACCTGGGGCGGCATCTGCGAGGGGTCCTGACCGAGGGTCGATGCGAAATCGTCGACGCCGCCGGCATCGTCCATGGGCGGCGGGAATCCGCCGCCACCGGGCGATTCAAGCGGATCGGAAGCGGCGAAGGGCGCGTCCGAGGTGACGGCGTTGAAATCGTCCTCGTCGTCTACCGGAATGGGCAACGGATTGGGACCCGCGTCCTGGGATGCGAGGTCCGATGCCGGAGTGGGCTTGGCGAAATCGTCATCCGTGGGCGGCTGAAAGAAATCGTCCAGCGATGCTTCTTCAAATGGTTCGTCGGCCATGTGCTTGCCTTGCGTAGCGGATGGGGCTGTGTCCCACCGGCCAATTTGGTTCAGCCTCACCTCGACCGGTCGCCCCACCAGCGCGCCCAGTCGTGCGAGTCAGGAGCGGCCTCAAAGGTCGGCCAATCTGACTGCCGGAAACTTCAACGATTTTAGAGTATTACGGGTCCGCGTTTCTTGTCAAGCGACAGGTGCCCGCGCCCCCGGCCCCTTTATTCGTCGTCGTCGTGGTTGAGCTCCCACAGAATCTTCAGGCCCTGCAGTGTGAGGAAGGGTTCGACCCGCTCGATGGTTTCGGAATCGGCCGCAATCAGGTTGGCCAGGCCGCCGGTGGCGATGACTGCCGGCTCGGTGCCTGCCTCGTCGATCATACTGCGCACCACGCCGTCAATGAGGCCCACGTAGCCGTAGTAGATGCCCGACTGCATAGCGGCCACGGTGTTGCGGCCGATGACCTGCGGCGGCTTGGCGATCTCCACGCGCGGGAGCTTGCTGGCCCGCTGAAAGAGGGCCTCCACGGAAATCTGGATGCCCGGGGCGATGATGCCGCCGAAATACTCGCCCTTGGGCGTGACGTAGTCGAAGGTCGTCGCCGTCCCCAGGTCCACCACGATGCAGGCGCGCTTTTCGGCCTGGAAGGCGGCCACGGCGTTCACGATGCGATCGGCGCCCACTTCGCGCGGGTTCTGGTAGAGAATGGGCAGGCCGGTCTTGATTCCCGGCTCGATGACCACGGGCTTGAAGTCAAAATAGCGCTCGCACATGCGGGTGACCGTGTGCAGCAGCGGCGGGACAACGCAGGAAATGATCGCGCCCTTGATGGCGCTCACGTCGATCTTGTTGAAGCTGAACATCTCACGGAGCAGGATGCCGGTCTCATCGGTGGTGCGCTTGGCATCGGTGGCGATGCGCCAGTGCCCGGCGAGCTCTTCTCCGTCATAGAGTCCGAAAACCGTGTGGGTATTGCCCACATCCACTACGAGCAGCATGGGAGTCTTCCTGTGAATGGGGTCGCCCTGGCCGCGCGGAACCGCGCGATTGGTGCCTTGGGCGCCGCGGGGGAAGATAGCGCCTTTGCCCCCGCTCTGGCGAGGGAAAAGACGGATTCGCGCGAATTATAACAGCGTTACGTCACCGGCGATGATGCGCTCGGTCTGGCCGGAATCGGTCTCCAGCAGCAGGGCGCCGTCCTTGTCGAGGCCCCGGGCGATGCCCTCGCGTTTTTCGCCGCCGGGCGCCGAAACGCGCACACGCTTGCCACGGATGCCGGCGTATTCCTCCCAGCCCTTGCGGACCCATTCGAGGCCCTGGGCCTCGTAGTCGATGAGCGCCCGTTCGAGCTCGTCGATGAGGTGGGCGAGCAGCACTGCCCGGTGGGGCGGGGGCTCGGGCAGGGAGAGCTTGAGGCTCGTCGCGATCTCGGCGATCTCGGGCGGGAACTCGGTCCCGCTGACGTTGATGCCGATGCCCAGGATTACCCAGCGGGCGCGGTCGGCGTCCCCGGCCATCTCGGTGAGAATGCCGCAGCACTTCTTTTCGTGAATCAGGATGTCGTTGGGCCACTTGATCTGGGGGCGGACGCCGCAGACTTCCTCGAAGGTGCGGGCCAGCACGACCGCCGCGAGCAGGGTGAGTTGCGGGATGCGATGAATCTCCAGCTCGGGCCGCAGGATGATGGAGAAGTAGAGGCCCTCGCCGGGCTTGCTCACCCAGGTGCGTCCTAGCCGCCCGCGCCCGGCGGTCTGGGTCTCGGCAATGACCAGCGTGCCGTGGGGCGCGCCGGCCTCGGCCATTTTCGCGGCCTGCGTGCTGGTGGAGTCGGTCTCCTCGAAATAGTGGATCTCGGCGGGAAATTCCGGGCGGCCGTCGTCTTCGCCCAGGCAGCGCCAGATCTCCACCGGGTGGATCGTGTCGGGAATGAATTCGAGGCGGTATCCCTTGGAACTCTGGCTCTCGATGTCGTAGCCCAGCGAGCGCAGTTCGCTCACGTGGTTGGAGATCGCCGTGCGGGACCTGCCCAGCCGGTGGGCCAGATCGGCGCCGGAGACCCAGGCACCTTCGTTCTTGTCGAGCTCTTCGAGAATCTCAATTCGCGCTTTGAGTGCTTCGTCCATGCCTGTCTTGTAGCACGGGGCGGCCCCTGCTGGCCTGACGTAAATCAGGTGCTATGTTCGCGCCGCCTGCCGCCGTGGTCTCGTCCGGTGGCAAGGACGGAGCATTCCCCATGGAAGAGCCGGAAACCCCAGAATCCGAAGCCCCGCAAAGCCAGACAGGCCGCCGTGACGCGGTCCTGCGCAAGCTCACTCTGATCATGCTTGTGCTGATCGCCTGCCTGTGGGCACTGGCGTGGTGGCTCAAGACGCAGAACGCCGCCTCGGTCGATCCGTGCATCCAGGTGAAGATCTGCGACCCCGAAGAGTTCAAGGCCGCCTGCGAGGGGGCCGGGCAGTATCCCGAGATCGAGAGCGCCGTGGCCGTGCTCGGCTACGTCATTGAAGAGCGCTGCCCGGAAAACTCCATGACCTGCGAGGTCGACCTGCTCGGCGGGCGCGGCCCGGTCGAGGACGGCTGCGTCGTTGTCTACGAGCGCGGCACCGGCCGCATTCTGGAAAGCCGCTGGCACCGACTCGCCGGTGACAAAATGGAATAGGCGCTTGCCGTTGGGTGGAAGCGAAAGGGCGACCCGAAGGGCCGCCCTTTTTGTGTTGCGCAGACTGGTTGCACCCCCTCAGCCCGGCGCGTTGCACCGAGCGGGGGGGAGGGAGTTACTTCATACCCTCCAGCGTCTTCCATGCGGCGTCAAGCCTGGCCCGCTCTTCCTTGAGCCCTTCGAGGATGCCTTCCTGCTTTTCGACTTCCTCTTCGGGGGCGCGGGCGCGGAAGTTCTCGTTGGAGAGCTTGCCTTCGAGCCGGCCGATTTCCTTCTCGTTCTTGGTGCGGGCCTTGCCAACGCGCGCGCGCTCGGCCTCAACGTCGATGCCATCGGGGAAGGTGATGAAGAACTCGAAGGGCTCGGCCACGGCCGCCGCGCTGGCGGGGCGGGACTCGGCGGCGCTGATGGTCGAGACCTTCGCCAGTCGCACGAAGTGTTCGGAGTAGGGCGAGAGCTTCTCGCTGACCGCATCATTCCAGTGCAGCTCCACGTGGCTGGAGGGCTTTACGCCGAGCTCGCCGCGCACGCTGCGCACGGCGGCGATGGCATCGACGACCTTGTCGAATGCCTCGGCCTCGTGGGGGAAACTCGGAACGTCCTGCGCGCTCGGCCAGCTCTGGCGCATGAGGTAACCCTCGGCCGCGCCGAGCTTCTGGGCGATTTCTTCGGTGACGAAGGGGACCATGGGGTGGAGCATGCGCAGCATGTTCTGCAGCACGAAGCTCAGCACCGCGCGGGCATGATCGCGGCGTTCCTCGCCGTGCTCCCCATTCAGATCCGGTTTGGCGAGCTCCAGATACCAGTCGCAGAAAATCTGCCAGGTGAACTGATAGAGCGTGCTGGCCGCGCGGTCGAACTCGTAGGAATCCAGCGCATTGGTGGTCTCGCCGATGGCCTTTTCGAGCCGGAAGAGAATCCACTTCTCGACTGTGCTGAGTTTGTCCGATGGCGGCAGCGCCGTGGGCGTTTCGTCGCCCAGGTTCATCATTGCAAAGCGCGAGGCAT
>JAGRBM010000082.1 GCA_020434085.1 Chrysiogenia bacterium
CATTGTCACAAAAAAACGGGCCCCGATTGGGGCCCGTTTTTGGGGGATTGGAAAGTCACTACCTGCTGAGGTTGCTGTCTTCGCAACTGTGGGATGCCTTTAGCTCGCCCACCGCTGCCTGTGCCGCTTGGAGTTCTTCCTTGGTAAGTCGATGGAAAATGTCACGGCTCTCGGCCCTGATGTTCTTGATCTCTTCGCGGACGCCACCCTTGGCGTCGTACGCCGTAGTTGTTGTGCAGGCAGGGTTTTCCGCGTCCGGGTAGTAGGTGCTTTGTAGCCAGATGCTTGCGGGGTCAAATGCCGGCTCTGTATCCCGAGACTCAGGATGCAAATGCAAAGGCCGGAGCGCTGGGAACACTTGATACCATTCTTCCTGCGTTAATCGAAAGGAGCACGTGCGGCCGGTTCCATTGTCAGCGGTGCCGGCAGGATCGGTCAGCGTCAGGCGTGCTGCCAGTAGTCCCTTCTGAAACCGAGAGCTGACATCTTCGAGGACCTCAATTGCGGGTGCCGCCGGGGGTGTCTGAAAGGTACCCGGAGATTCTCGCAGGCGCTGCTCATAGTAACTGCGATCCAGACCGCTTCGATCCTGCACGCACGGCAAGTCCATGAGCGCGAGTCGAAATTGTGGATACGAAGTGATTTGAATTTTGTTCTCGACTTCCAAAGTGTCGACTTGCTTCCACGCCTCGACCATGGCCGGAGGGGCGCATCCGTCCGCTGGAAATCCTCTGGTCGCGGTAACCAGCCATCCTTCAGGTTTGCGGATTACGACACTGTAGGTCGACACGTGGTCAACCGAGGTGCAATCGGTGCCAGGGTATGCATTTTCCAGTGGTAGTTGTTCGAGCGAGTGACGAACCCCGGACAAGGTGTTCGGATTCATGCAGCCCGCATATGTATGGTAACCGCGTTTTGCACGTTGTCTCTTCAGCACGAGGCCGTTCTCATAGACAACGACTCGGTAGCTGGCGTTGTCGAGGGTGTAGTTCTCTTTCATAAGCGCAACAATTGGCTTGTATTTCCGGTCCGATGCGCCGTTGACATCGACGAACCTGGTACTCCGTTGAAGGACGCATCCTTCGAACGAATTGCCCGCATCGAAGGCCTGTCCTTGGGAACCAGAAACAGCGATGAGGAGCGCTGAGAGCAGGAAAATTCCAATCCCTCTCACCGCCCCACCCCCAACCGTCTGCGCAGCTCCCGCAATGTCTCGCGCATCGAATGCGCGGCGTTCTCCGCCAGATCGGCTTCGAGACGCGCGACGATGCGCGCGCAGATCTCTCGTTCAAGCCGGTGGTCGATGAAGCGTTGCAGCAGGGTCAGGCCGGGACTGCCCATTTCGAGGAATGTCAGATCGTCCACCGCGAAGGCTTCACCCAGATGACGGGCGGCATCCTCGTGATGGCCGCGGGCGAGCTCGGTCTCGGCGATGAGGCGGTGCCCTTCGTGAAGGAGCGCGCTGTCGCGGGCAATGGCGATCAGCTCGCGCGCCTTCTCGCACACGGCCGCCGGGTCTTTGGGTTCGTAGTAGTAGGCAAGGAAGTAGGCGGTGACGCCCTTCTGGTGGGCGGCACCCGGAAGCTCGGCCTCGGCCCTGAGGCAGCACGCCAGCGCCGCCTCCAGGTCGCGCCGCTTGGCATGTACGTAGTGGAGCAGGGTCCAGCACTGGGCGCGGTCATCGGGCGTGGCGGCGTCCTCGAGGG